>DAIQNC010000114.1:0-8122 GCA_036788655.1 Ktedonobacteraceae bacterium | reverse complement strand
GTAAGCAATACGACGGGTTCACATGCTCCTGCTCAAACTGATGAACTGAATGCCAGAGCTACTTCTAGCCAACCTGAGCAGTCTGGACAGGGAGATGTATGGCATAGCCAGTCTGCTCCTGGGTACGTGCATGGAGAGCCTATCACTCCAGTGCCATCTACACCAGCTACACCATATCCACAGCCGCCGTATCCTGTCACAGGGTCACAACCTGTATATCAACCATTGATGGCGCCACCGCCGCCACCGGAGACGCTTCGTCTTCGCACAAATCGTCTTCGTACTCTTCAACTTCGTACCCTTCAACTTCGCACACAGCATAGAACAGCACCTATTTCTAATCCGTATGAAGCACCGCGTCATTATTCCTGGTGGTCACTACGCCGCTTACATGGTGGAATTTCAACGTTATGGATACTCGTTGTTGTGGGCATACTGCTCTTGACCAGTGGAATAGGGGCGACGCTCGCGCTCGTTCCTGCAACTCTTTCGCTTTCAAATGGGGGCAACGCAGTCACTCCGGGTAGTTCGTTTCGTATGCACGGGCAAGGTTTCTTACCGGGAGGTGATATCAATTTACTATTTGATGATCGTGTCGCGTTGTCTCCTCAACCAGGGAGTGCAACGGGAGCATTTACGTATGGTGAGGGGACAGGGAAAGCAGCCTCTTCTTTTATGTACGCAGGCGGAAGCATGCAACAATCTTCCACGCCAAACTCGCCATTGCATGTCAGCACGGTGGGAACCTTTGATGTAACGATTGCGGCTGGCGCAAACTGGTCGCAAGGAACACATACGATTCGTGCGACGGAAGGAGCCGGGCTGCGGAGTGCAGTGCTAAAATTCACGATGCTACCACAGGCAGCAAAGCTCAACGTTGCGCCTTCCTTCCTCAATCTTGGGCAGCTAGAGGCAGGACAGAAAGTGCTGTTGCCAGTGCAACTTGCGAATACGGGTGGTCAACAACTGCACTGGGTTTCCGATACGGGGAGTACGCGCTGGCTCACGGTTGTGTCAAGGGAGGGAGAGCTTCAAGCCGATAGCCTGCAACAGGCCATCAATCTTGCTATTGATACAACGCATCTCAAAATTGGGCATTACTTTTCGAGTTTGCGTGTGAGTTCTAATGGAGGTGAGGAGCGTGTAGGTGTCAGCCTCATCGTGATACCCCCTGCTGCTCACGCACAAAGCGAGCAGGCGAAACTGAATCTTCCATCCCTCAGTCTCGACTTTGGTACACAAACGGCCAATACACAGGCAACGATGCTGACATCTATCAGCAATCTGGGTACGCAGAAGTTGAGTTGGAAAGCAGATACAGGGAAGACACCCTGGCTAAATCTGAGCAAAAATGCAGGAGTCATTCAACCAGGAGGAAGTCCACAGTCGCTCTATGTGACGGTTGATACCACAAAGCTGACAGTAGGGACATACGCTGCTACGCTCAATATACGCTCGAACGGTGGAAATAAACAGGTAAAAATCTCACTGGTCGTCGTGCCATTACCACTTCCCTCACCGCCCACAACATCATCAACACAAACCGCACTTTCACAACTACTGGCGAGTCCGACAAGTTTGAAGGGGGATGTAGATTGTTCTCATGCTCAAGGTCAGGGTTGGACCTGTGAGACAACGTTGAGCAATGCTCGCAATGCACAGAGTGCCTTAAACTGGTCTGCATCCAGTAGTGGCATAGGTGGTATTAGCTTCTATCCGGCAAAGGGTGTTCTGGAACCAGGGCAGTCAATACAGGTGAATACGATCATTCAGGAGACGCATTGCCCTGCCATTGCCAATTTTGTCTTCGCAGGACCAGCTAATAACGTTACCGTTCCGTGGAGTTGTGTTGCATCGCCTTCAACCCTGTTGATAAGTCCACTTAACTTCAATGCAGGTACAGATTGTACTGCCGCTCAGGGTCAGAGTTGGACATGTTCTGCGACAGTAAGTAATACGAATGCACAGGGTACGTTGTACTGGTCAGCATCCAGCAAGGGAATGTCGGGTATCACATTTTTCCCAACGAATGGCTTGCTGGCATCCGGGCAGACGATGCAGGTGAATATTACTGTTCCACATGCAAGTTGTCCCACTACGGCTGTCTTTAGCTTCAAAGGCCCGACGACGACCACGACGGTTCCGTGGAGTTGCAGCCCACCCACGTTGGCGGTCAATGCATCCAGCCTCAATTTCGGTACACGTATGACTGGCACGAAACAGGCATTATCGCTGATGGTGAGTAATAACGGTGGACAGCAACTGAGTTGGAACGCGAACCCAGGAAATGCAAGTTGGCTGACATTGGACAGCAACTCCGGTACACTTCAACCGGGTGAGCAGCAAGCAATTCAAGTGACGGCTGACACAATGCAGCTTTCAGCCGGAAACTACTCGGTTCCATTGCAACTCTCCTCGAATGGAGGCAATGCGAAGGTGCAGGTCTCATTAGTGGTGACGATCACGCCGCAATGTACACTGGTACTTCCTGCTGTGAATGGGCAAACCTTTGTCACAACGGCAGGGTCGAATCCGAGTTCGCAACGCTTTACGATTAGCACGAAGGATTGTACAGGGAGTGTCAGTATCGCTCCGACGATTCTTACAGGCGGCAACTGGTTGGCAGTTACATCCACGCGGACAACTCTTGCTTCCGGGCAAAGCGCAACCATCACAACCAGTGTGACTTCTGCCAATCTCAATCCTGATGCGTATGCAGGTGCTATCTCGCTAGCCATTACGAATGATGCTACTACGGTCGATAGTAGCACAGTAGGAGTGATGTTAAACGTCACACCGCCGCCACAGGGAAACATTTCGCTACAAAATCTTGACGCGAGTAGCTGCCCGCAAGCCAGTAATGGAAGCTGGATATGTCAGATAGCAGTCAGTAGCCCTCAGAGTAATCAGAGTGCGCTCAACTGGTCTGTAAGCAGTGATATCCCCGGTGTGACCTATAGTGTATCAAATGGGTCACTTTCACCGAACCAGACGACACAAACAACCATCACGATTCCTAATAATGAATGCACCAGTGGTACGTTCACATTTACGTTCCAGGGAAATACCATCGCGGCTCCCTGGAGTTGTACGATGGGAAGAACGCTGGAGGCTGCTCTGGATAGTTGCTCGTATGCCACAAATATAGGGTGGAATTGTACAATCACAGTGGTTAGTCCTGGTACGAACAACACCAGCCTGAATTGGAGTGCATCCAACATCGGCATGAGCGGTGTTTCATTGAATCCGTCCAGTGGTACATTAACTTATGGGCAATCGGTACAGGTGACTATGCAGATACCCGACTCTGTCTGTCCGGCAAGCACTACTATTACCTTCACTGGACCTGATAACAACGTTGCTCTGCCATGGAGTTGTGCGGCGCCAACGTTGACGGTTAGCTATCCAAATGGTGCTACTCAAGCCCAATGTACGCAAAATAGCGATGGTAGCTATACATGCGTGAACATAGTAGCCCTCGCTCCCGGTTCACAGGGCGATCTCAACTGGTCTGCATCCACGAATATGTCGGGCGTGACCTTTAGCCCATCCAGTGGAACGCTGTCACCAAACACAACATTGTCTGTGACAGAGACCATTCCAGCTAGTATCTGTTCTGGTTCCTTTACCTATTCAGGGCAGAACGCGAACGTTGTGTCTGTTCCGTGGAGTTGTCCAGTCACACCAACACCAATGCCTACAGATACCCCAACACCTACCGCGACGGACACCCCGACACCCGTGCCAACGGCGACGGATACTCCCATACCAACCGTCACCGATACACCAACAGCAACAGCGACGGATACCCCAACCCCTACTGTGACGGATACCCCAACACCCGTGCCAACGGCGACGGATACCCCAACCCCTACCGTGACAGATACGCCAACGCCCGTGCCAACGGTGACGGATACTCCCACACCTGTACCAACAGCAACAGATACGCCGACACCCGTGCCAACGGATACACCGACAGCGACGGCAACAACGCCACCGCCAACCGACACGCCGACGGCAACACCAACGTCGCTACCAACATCAACACCGACGCCATCGTCTACATCAACGCCTATATCTTCTATTCCATCACTGCTGCTGGTTGTCTGTCTGCCTGTTCCTTTTATGAAGCGCGGCAGAAAGACTCAACATAAGCGTGGGTATCTCAAAAACAGGTTGTTCATGCGTCATAAAAAAATCGACTAGCGTGGTAAAACGCTAGCCGAGAAAATCTTGTAACTGCCTACTTGAGCTTGCTGCTCGTAATTTCTTCAACGCTTTCAACTCGATTTGACGCGCACGTTCGCGAGTGATGTGTAGTGCCTTTCCTGCCTCTTCGAGCGTGTGGCTTTCGCCATCGACGAAGCCGAAACGCAGCAGGATGATGGTACGTTCGCGCTCGTCCAGGTCTTGTACAAGTGCGAGTAGTTGCTCTTTGAGTGCCTGACGGTCTACCAGTTCCGTCGATGAGGGCGCGTCGTCCTCAACGAAGTCGCCGATGGCATTCTCTCGCTCCTCGCCTACAGGAGTCTCCAGACTGAGTGGCTCCTGTACAAGAGTACGAAACTCCTCTAGCTTTTCAGGGCTGACCTGCATTTTTTGCGCGATCTCCTCATCAGTCGGCTCGCGCCCAAGTTCCACCGTGAGACGCCGACTGAGTATGTTCATCTGGTTGATGTCCTCAATAACGTGGACGGGCAGACGAATGGTGCGAGCCTGATTTTCGAGAGCGCGTACAATCGCATGGCGGATGTCCCAGGTGGCGTAGGTGCTGAACTTGAAGCCTTTCGTATAGTCGAACTTCGCGACGGCTTGCATCAAGCCCGTGTTGCCCTCTTGAATCAAGTCTGGTAGGCTCATGCCGCGCCCTATGTACTTACGTGCGATGCTCACAACTAGACGCAGATTCGCCTCGATAAAGCGACACTGTGCCTCTTCACCTGCCGCGAGAATGGCTTTATTCGGTGTAGTCCCCTGTGATTCCGCCCGTTTGCGCTCACGTTCCGCCCGTTTTATCCTTTGAGCAAGACGAACTTCCTGTTCCTGAGTGAGTAGTGGCACACGCCCAAGTTCACGCAGATACATTCTGACCGCATCATCCACATCACTCCACGATGGAGAGACCGATGCCTCGATGAAATCTATATCTCCGGTATCTTCACTGCCCTCAGTTCTATCGAGACGTTGAAGCCATGTATCGTTCAGTAAGCTATCAGCGTCATGTTCCCCATTCAGGAGTTCATCGTGATCCTGATACATGACTGTTTGCAAGTTATTGCTTGTACGTGTGGTTACCTGTGACGTATGCTTTGGTACGTCGATATCCACATAGTTCTGTATGTTTGTATATGTATGTTGTGTTTGTTGCTTTTTCATGGTTGTTACTGTCGTTGACATAACGAGTTCTTTCAAAACATGACGACGAAAATAAGCGGTCTATCAATCTTGATAGATTTCATGTTGTGTCGTGATGTATCACGACTGTACGGTGGTCTTGACGTACTGCCGTGATGCATCACGGCACAACATGGGAAAAATTGAGACAACAATGCCCCTTGTTCTCCATGTTTGATTGTGTTGTTGCGTGAGAAAGCGATAACGCTGTGTGTTGAAGGGGAATGTGGAGACCGCCAGAAGGCTAACTTATCCTCTCTATCCTCTTATATCCTTGCATGTATAAAAACATGATACACGGGGAAACTATTCCGAAAAAGAGGGTGTTCACAAACCTCTTTTCTCATTCGTGTTATCGTAGAGAACACTTTTTTGAAATAGATAAGGAGTAACGAACATGCTAGAGCGCGAAAAGCAAGTAACCGACCAGGAAAAGAAAGTTGCAAAGGAAAAAGCCGATCATGAGCATTCACATAAGGATGCAAAGGATAAGACGGAACAGAAGCACGCTGGTATGGCTACCGACCCGAAGGCGATGGAAAATAAACAGTACGTCGAGCAAATCACAGAGAAGACAGAGAAACATTGATGATGCGGGTTCGCAGGGTGTGATAAATCAGACCCCTACACTCTGGTAGCCAACACGAAATAATCAAGGCCAGCACAGTGTAGGGGTCTGATTCATCACACCCTGATAGCCGCGCATTAATCTTCGTTCACACGCAACGTCTGCCCCGTTGCCGGACGCGAGAATGAGGACTTGCGAGTGGCCCGAACGCTGTCTGTGCCAGGAATTGAGGGTGATAATTGACGTTGCCACCTAGATATTGTTGAAATAGCTGGTCAAGCTCACCCTCGAATTCCTGACTACTCGATTGTGAGAAGCCCTGTATTCCCTGTCCATTTACGGTAATGTATTGCTTCCCTGGATTAGACACAAAAGCTCCACGAACACCCGCACTCGTCGCAACAAGTGTATAAAGAGGGATGGTACACACAAGCGTGACGGCGACAACCATGCCAATGCCGATGAGCAGTAACAGGTTCCAGCTCTGCCGCAATCGCCAGAAAGCTAGGAAGAGAAGCGAATTGAGAGGAATGAACACATGTAGCGAAAGCCACGAGAAGATACTGGTGCGGTTCGCGCCTGATTCTTGTTGTGTGCTACTGTTTGTTCTCTTAAACCGCATTGTGTACCATCCGAAATCTGTTAGTCGATGATTCTGTCGCGGAAATGAGTAGTTAGAATTGTTGTATGGGGTAAAAAATAATGTGCCGTAACCGTTTCCGGTAACGCTTACGGTAAGAATACACGGATGTAGAGGAGATGTCAACCATGGGGACTATTCCCTCACTGTGCTATGATTCTTTATAAGAGGATGGAGCCTTTACCATATTCAAAGAAAAAAGCATAGCATCATGGGATTTTTTACTGCATTAAAACGATCATTCTTATTACGCTGTCCACGCTGTGGCAAGGGACACCTGTTCAAGGGAGTCTTCACCATGCACCAGAGATGTCCGGTGTGCAACTATAAATTCGAGCGTGAAGAGGGCTATTATACCGGGGCAATGGCAATCAACCTGATTTTCAGCGAATTGCTCGTCACAGCCTACATCTTGCCTGTCTCAGTATGGGCAGGTCTCAATCCACACGTTCCCTTTATTCCAATTCTGCTGCTCAGTTCGCCACTTCCTATTCTCCTGCCCTTGCTCTTCTTCCGTCCCACACGCGGCCTATGGGTCAATATGAACTATCTGTTCGACCCACCGTTGAGAGATCAGGAGAGGGAATTGTTGCCGACACGGGAAGATTCGCAATGATACACGCATGAACACGCTATACACTATAGGTCATTCGACACGTACATTCGAGCAATTTTTAGCGTTGCTAAATGCCTTTGACATCCAGCTAGTTGTTGATGTACGTACCATTCCTAAGTCCAGACATAATCCGCAGTTTGGACAAGATATGCTGTCCCCGGCATTGCAAGCAGCAGGTATTGGCTATACGTATCTTGGAAGCTTAGGTGGCTTGCGGCACACAACGAAGGACTCGATTAACACGGGTTGGCGCAACCTCTCTTTTCGTGGCTACGCTGACTACATGTCAACTGATACATTTCAGGAAGGCTTGCAGAAACTGAAAGCTCTGGCGGAGAAACAGCGAGTTGCCATTCTATGTGCCGAAGCTGTCCCCTGGCGTTGTCACCGCTCCCTCATCGCCGACGCCCTCACGCTTCAGGGCTGGCAAGTGCTACATATTCAGAGCAAGAAAACCGCAAAACCTCACGAACTCACACCATTTCTAAAGGTCGAGAATGGGAAGATAGTGTATCCTGCGGTGTGATTTGTTGAGCGACAAGCAGGGTGTAACAATATGAATGGCAAGCGGGGTGTGATAGAATCAGACCCCTACACTCTGGTCACACACTTGATTAGAACAAAGCCATCGAAGTGTAGGAGTCTGATTCTATCACATCCTGCTTGCTCACATCTACATCAAAATCGCAATTTTCGTGCCTCATCGCGTACCGTTTGTAAATTTAGCAGTTCAGCAATCTCAAAGCTTGTCACTGGCCCCTGCTTAGGACGCATCCTAATGAACGTCGGAAAATGCCCCATGCGTCCGTGCAACTCTGCCATCAACACGAATGCGGCAGGAGCGTAGCCGGGCGGATTTATGAGCAACGATGTTGTCTGCCAATCTTCGGGTGTCAAGTTCGCT
>DAIQNC010000113.1:0-8926 GCA_036788655.1 Ktedonobacteraceae bacterium | reverse complement strand
AAAATACAAACACATCGCTCGCCTTCGCAGCGAATTCATCGTTAGCTGATGTACGACGCGATTAGGTGATTGGGGGACGTTGGTGGATGGGGAAGGGGTGTAATGAATTATGCCCGTACATGCTCGCGTTGATGGAACGTTGCGGATGGGGCAAGGTACAATAGCTGAATTGGTAGCAATATGCTGACATGTACGGGCATAATTCATTACACCCCTTCCCCACGCACCATCTCGCCTTAACGCGAGCATGTACGGGCATAATTCATTACACCCTGCCAATCACACCCTGTCCTATCTATTCCTTATCTTCATCCCATTCCGCCGCCTCTAATGCGCGTTGCGCCTTCTCCTGGCGCAGCATCCAGCGCAGGAAGAAGACGCTGGCGATGATGATGAGGAAGATGCTACTGGCAACCCACATGAGCAGACCACCAAGTTGCTGATCCTGCGGCGTTACAATCATTTGCATGGTAGGATGAGTCATCGGAATAGTGTAGAGCGGGGGTGAGAAGGTCATGCCTGCGCCAATCAGCATCATCGGCATATCGCTGAAAAAGATGTAGGCGAGCAGACCGCCAAGGGGAAGCACCCGTTTTTCGTTCTGGTCAGGGTTGAGCAGAGGCCACCAGAAGATACAACCTGTGAGCAGATACAGGATATCCACAAGTAGATGCAATAGCTCGCTCGCCATCATTGCCTGAAACAACGGAGGGGCATGCCACAGCCAGATATTGGCATTGAAAAGCACCGATGCGATGACTGGCAATGTGAGAAACATTACAGCGCGTTTCATGCCTGAATGCTGGTCGAGGAGCGGACGTATGCGTTGAGGTGGGATACTCAATAAGAAGAGCGGCGGCGCAATCAAAGAAAGCAGTAAGTGCTGAATCATATGCACACTGAACATGAAGTTCATGCCGAAAATATCCATTGGGATGAAAAGCGCAACCAGTGAAACGATTATCGCCAGTATGAACATCAGGGTACGCCATGATACTCGTTGTGTAGTTGCTCTATTTGCACTGTTCGCGGTATGTGTGCTGTTTGTCGTGTTTGTAATATCTGGAATATGCTGTGCCATAGGCTCATTTATCTTTCCGGGTCGCTGTTGGAGTTGATATACGTCTATTGCTTATCCTTCTAATTATAAGAAATGTGAGCAAGATGAGCAGCAGGATGAAGGAGACAATAAATACAATCACGCTGATGATACCGATAATATGTGTAGGATTCGCTGTACCAGTAGCTGTCGTTGATTGTGATGAGCCTACTGTTGGTGGTGGATAGAGTCCCGTGATGATGAATTGCGGCGTTCCACCTACTGCAATCGTGGTGACAAGCTTGCGTCCAGGAATATCGAGCATGGCGACACTACCATTACTGAGTGCGGCAAAGCCAAGTTGCCCATCGCTGGTAATCGCAATCGACTGTGGTGGAGCGGAGAGTGGAATCACGCGGTTTGGCTCATGAGGCGATGCAGAGCCAACAGTGATAGGGTTCAACACTACAAGTTGCTGGTGCGTCCGGTCAGGAACATACACTTCATCAGTGGTGGCATCATAATCCATCGGCCCGTAGCTTCCACCCGTTATCAGCGTCTTCACCTTATGCGAAGTGATATCGACGGCATCAATACTTCCCTGCCCGGTGGTAACATAGACGCTCTCACCCGGTGGAATCGTAACGTACTGCGGCCCACCAGGTATCGACACACTTGCAATCTGTTGTCCGTTCAAATCGTCGTAGCCCGACAGCGTTTGAGCGGCAACCCACAGTTGGTCGCCAGCACTCCCCGTAACACCAGAACTGATAATGACGACTGCCATGCCAGCAACATTGCCGTTTGTATGAATCGTGAACTTGACTTGACACGTCGTCGGGTCGAGAGCCGTCACCAGCGCGGCACTTCGCCCTGCGACATACAGCAGGTTAGTATTCAAGTCAAAAGCGAGAAACGATGGTTGACCTGCAATGGACGCCGTACACACTGTCTGTCCCGTCGCGGCATTCAGCACAGCGACACGCCCCTGCACCGGCTCGGCAACAGTGAGCATACTTCCATCCTGGCTCAAAAAGACCATACGAGGATTGCCCGGAACTGTAAGCGTCTTCGTCACCTTACGTAGCCTCACATCAATCACGCTCACGCCCGAAGCAGCCCCGGCAACGTAGGCAAGATTGGGTGCGCCACCATCCGCATGTACCGAAATTGGCAAGGCGAACAGGAAGATGCTTGAAACAATTATCACACAAAATAAAAGCTTTTTTATCATGATATTTCCACTCTTTTATAAAAAAGTATTATCCCATTTCGTTACCCACAACGTAGTAGTATAAAGAAGTGAAGTAAGATAAACAAGGTAGAGCATTCCCTATATTCTCTCAGCGAAATGAGGAAATGTATAAACACTGCTCAGGAAAAGACCTGAGATGGGCAAATAGGGTATTCTCCTAATAGACATATTCGCGTCCGAAAACCTATACTTGAGAAGGTGTATGCATTGAAAGGATAGCACATAGAATGGCAAAACCTTTGGAAGTAACGGAGCAACCTGCCCATGAAAGGCACTCGCTGCTCCTTTCAGATATACGAGTTCGACAGATTATTGGAGCAATATGGCTCATTGATGGATTGCTACAACTACAGCCCCAAATGTTCACGATGAACATGGTCAATGGTGTTATGGCTCCGACAGTGGATGGACAACCGGCATTTATCGCGGCAAGCTTGCATTGGATTATTGGCATCACCACACAATACCTTGTCCCCATCAACTGGGGTATCGCACTTATTCAGATTGTGATTGGCGTATGGCTTCTGTGGGGTCGAGGCGTCAGGCGAGCCGTTATAGTGTCCGCAATCTGGGCAGTCATCGTCTGGTACGCAGGTGAGGGAATGAGTATGCTCCTCACGGGACAGGCGAGCATTCTGACAGGTGCGCCGGGGGCAGTGTTGCTCTATCCCATCATTGCGCTCACTTTTTTCCCGGTCAGAAAGAACGATGGGTCGAGTGGTAGCTTGCTCTCACGGCGCGGCTTACGCTTTATGCTAGCTGGCTTCTGGGTCTTCGCGGCACTGCTGCAATTGCAGCCTTATTGGTGGCAGTCGGGCCAGATTTCGCAGCAGATTTCGGCGATGTATAGCTCCGGCACATTGAGTGGTATCCTCATCGACCCTTCGCTGCACTGGCTTTCTGGCCTAACGAGTGGTATTGAAGTTCCATTGAATATCGTCCTTATCGTCATCTTCCTTGCCCTCGGCGTCGGACTCTTCCTCTCGAAGGAGAGACAGGTACATCCCTGGTTAGTGGCATCAATTGTTGCCAGCCTACTCATTTGGTGGTTCGATGAAGCCCTCGGCATGATTCTGACGGGCATGGCAACTGATTTCAATTCCGGTCTCTTGCTCATCGTTATGGCTCTTGCTTGCTGGCCTCACGTACAGCGTCAAGCTCCTATCGAGCGTGAACCTGTTCGAGAGACACCAGATATGGCAACGGTATAGAGGTTCTTATGCGTATTCGACCTGCTTACTGGCTTCTGCTTGTCATATGCTGCCTGTGTACGTTCGGCTTCGCCTGTCTATGGCAGGAGCATGTTCCGGCGATGCTCCATATCCAGGTCATCCAGCAAGAACAGGGAGAAGAGGTGATGATGGTCGTACAGCTCACCGACTCACAGGGTCTTCCACTTGATGGGGCGCATGTCAGAGTAGACGCTATCATGCCTGATATGCAGATGGAGCAATCGTTCAGCTATTCTGTGCAGCAAGTAAAAATCGGATGCTATAAAATACACCTGACGTTACCAATGAGTGGGCAGTGGCTAATCACGTCGTCAGCCGAGTCAGCGAACTTTGTGGCGTCACCACAGAAACTCATGGTCACTATTGCATCACAACCCCCACAATCGTCGTTGCATAGTAAAATTGCCTCATGCTTGCAATAGGTGCTACGATAAAGCATATACGAGATGGATGTAAGAGGGATGTGAAGAGCAGGTCAGTGAACCGAATGCAACACGAACGAGCCATGATGCAAGACGCTTCGTCCTTATCGAGACAAGATAGACAGGGTGATACGAAACAGACAGATACATATACGACACACCGTCGGCTCTGGCAACGGGGTCTACGGCTCTCTTTGTTTGAAAAGGTCATTGTTGCCAACAGCGTCATGCTGGTGGGCGAGGCTCTTGTTGCCCTGTGGGTGACGAGCCATAGTTTGGAGTCACATCACTTTCTGATTGATACCTGTTTCCTTATTTTTGCCGCGCTTGGTAGCCTCTTCATCAATGTCGTCGTCTTACGTGCCAGTTTCCGGCCTCTCTTCCGTCTCTTGCTTACCATGCGCTCAGTCAGTGAAGGCGAGACCGGGCAACGCACTCCCGTTCCCCGTGATCCCGATATTGGTGAACTGACCCAGGCTTTTAACAAGATGCTCGACCAGTTGGAGACCTTTCAGCGCGAACAGACATTGCGTATCGTACAGGCGCAAGAGGAAGAGCGGCGCAGGTTAGCACGTGAACTCCATGATGAAACGAGCCAGGCATTGACCGCGCTGCTCATTCACAGCGAAGTGCTGAATCAGCATGTAGACAATGCCACACCACGCATTACGTCCGAGGAACAGCAGCAATTTCATCATGAAACAACGCAACTGACGAAACTGGCTCAAGGAACACTGGATGATATTCGCCTTATTGCCCAACAATTGCGACCGAGCATTCTTGACGATCTGGGTCTGCTTGCCGCACTGCGCTGGCTTGCCGAAGATGGGCGTGAGCGTCTCCACCTGAATGTGAAGGTCACATTGCCAGAAAACAGAACGCTACACGTATCGCCCGTGTATGAAACTACGTTCTTTCGCATTGCACAGGAGAGCCTGACGAATTGCGCACGTTATGCGGATTCCACAGAAGTATCTATGACATTAAGAATTGACCAGTGCGAGCTAAAATTGATTATCGCTGACAATGGACGCGGCTTTAAGGTCACAGAGGTGCATCAAGGGCTGGGACTTCGTGGAATGCGAGAGCGGGCGGCTTTGCACAGAGGAATACTCAATCTGTGTACCGCTCCGGGGCAAGGTACGACGGTTGAGGTGATACTACCACTCGACGAAGATATTGTAGGAGCGTAATTGTAGGAGCGTAATTATGAAGATGGACGTAATAATCTGGTCATTCGTAGAGACCCGATTTATCGATCCCGTCCCCTTCGTAGACCCCATCGATAAATCGGGTCTCTACGAATGGTGTTTTCTATGAGAAAGGGTAGCAGGAATGACGCAAGAGAACGCTTCGCCCAATTTGCCGAAGACACCCATCCGCATCATATTAGCAGACGATCACGAGATGTTACGTCAGGGGTTGCGACTCCTGCTCGGACTTCAGCAGGATATGCAGGTGGTGGGCGAGGCGCGTACAGGTTCAGAAGCGGTGGAACTCGTCGAACAACTTGCCCCTGATGTCGTTATCATGGATATCAGTCTACCAGAGATGGATGGCTTAGAGGCATGTGCCATTATTCGGCAACGCCATCCATCCATTCACATTCTGGTCTTGACCATGCACGAGAGTGAAGAGTATTTTCTGAAAGCCTTGCGTATGGGTGCTGGCGGCTACCTGATAAAAAAGGCGGCCCCACACGAACTACATGCCGCCGTTCGTGCCGTCGCACATGGCGAAGTCTACTTGTATCCCGGTTTGGCAAAGGCACTGGTACGCACATATGTCGCTCCTTCACAATCATCGTCAGCAGTCAATACGACAGATGAACGACGTTCCCTCACGCCACGCGAAGTAGAGGTTCTCACGATGGTGGCTCAAGGCATGACCAGTCAGCAAATCGCGGAACAACTCGGTATCAGCGTCAAGACCGTGCAAGCACACCGCGCAAATGTCATGGAGAAACTGGAACTGCGCGATGTGACACAACTGGTGCGCTTTGCCATCCGTACAGGCTTGTTGCCGCCTGAATCATGATCCTACATCTTGACGCTTGCACTCTCAGGCACTACAATACAGGAAGTAAATTTTTCCTGTATGTTTTAATGTCGTGGAGGCCGAAGTATGCCACTGTATGAATATCGTTGCTCGGATTGTAAAACAAAGTTTGAATTACTGGTAAGCCATCAACATGCCGATGATGTCGTCTGCACCAAATGCCATAGCGAGAATGTACGTCGTCTGCTCTCCATCTTCGCCCGTTCGCATAGCGATGGTGATGACTTTTCCTACGATGATACACCGCCCTCGATGGGCAGTTGTGGTTGTGGCGGCGGTAGCTGCGGCTGCAATTAACCTTCGCCAATTTCGTAGGGGCGTTATTCTATAACGCCCTTTTGCTATAGAGACAATAACATCATGTTCAATAAAACAACATATCGACGTGGCATCATTGAGGGCGTTCTCCTCTTTACGCTGGGTCGGCTTGGTGCGCTCATCAACCCCTCGGTCTTTCCCGACTGGCTCTATGTCGCCGTGCCACTTCTTTTCTTAACACTGCAATATCTCTTCGCACCCTTCTGGGCCACGCGCCGCATGACCTCGACGAAACGCGAACGTCTGAGCAAACGCTTCTGGTTGCTCGGCCCACGCATGGCGGCAATCTGTTTTGGTCTCGACCTGCTCATCACGCTCACCTGTGGCTTGCCTGTCAATCTTTTCGATATTCAGCGCGGCCCCGCACTGCTGCGTCTCTTCGCTGCTGGACAAAATCATCTCACATTCGTGGCCTTTGGCATCTACGAGGCGAAGACAGCCGCGCTCCTCTTCGCCCTGTATACGCTCGCCGTCATTTGTACACGCCTCTCGCAGGGCGGCTTCCTGCGCTTCACCATGCCAGCAGGCGAACGCCGCGTCACATTATAATACCCATGTTGTGCCGTGATTTATCACGGCTGTCTCCCGAACCATGTTGTGTCGTGATTTATCACGGCTGTGTTCCCAACGTACAGCCGTGATAAATCACGACACAACATGGTTCCATTTCATTGTTCCCATCGGTTTGTGGCGCACAGCCGTGATAAATCACGGCACAACATGGTTAGTGAGGCAGGCCGAATGCATCGCGTGATGGCAACAGGCTACCAAGCAGGATGAGCGCGAGACTGGCGACGATGACGGGCGTGAAGGATATGGCGGGAATCTGGAAGATATCCCATAATGCGCCGCCGACGAATGGGCCGAGAAAGGCAACCGCATACGTCAATGAAATGGTGATGCCTGTGAGACGCCCGACCTCGTGTGGTGCGGCAAGCAATGGGGGTAAAGCGATACCGAGTGTAAAGACCATTGCCGAACTGCCACCAAGCAGAGTTGCCCACAATGGCTCCAGCGTGACCGGAGTAAATATCCACCCCATTATTGAGCAAACACAAATGACACCTGCAACAATAAATGGCAATCGCCGCCCTGCTACCTGTTGGGCTATAACGGTAATAGCAAGACTTACGGGCAACTGAGCCGAGTTGAGTATGGTCAGCACGAGTGGCGTCAGCGATGAATGATGCAGAGCCTGATTGTAAGAAGCAATCCACGCATTCATGCCGAAATAAATAAGGCTACCAGCACCCACAAGAATACCGAGATGCAATGCGCTGACTCCCGTTCGTTGAGGAGATAATAACTTATCCTTATGCATCAATTCAGCATTCAACGCTTCAGGGACAGGAGATGAGACGTTCAATGCAGATGCACGTGGAGCAATGATAAGCCAGAGCGCAAGTAGCACGAACACGGGTAGTCCCCAGAAGATAAATGTTGCGACCCAGCCATCTTTTCCCCAGAACCATGAGAGGCAATGTGCTACCAGCCGCAACCGCCTCGCCAATAATCAGCCCATCGCTGAACAGAGCCGCAACAGAGCCTATCGCATTGGGGAACCAGCGACGTATCAGCACAGGAACGGCAGTTTGAGCCAACACGATACCCAGGCTGAGGAGAAACGTGAATAGAAAAAGTGCGATTGCTGAGACCCAGACGGCACGTAGCAACGTGCCGAGCGCAAGCAGTATCAGGCCAAGCGAGACGCACAATCGCGGCCCAACGCGCTCGGCAAGTACACCAACAGGCCATGCAAAACAGGCCAATACCAGCGTCGGCAATGAAGTCAACAGGCCAGTCTCTGAATACGAGAGTCCTAAATCGTGCTGAATAAGCGGCAAAACAGGTGGAACCGCGAGGATGACCGAGCGCAACTGGAAGCCCACCAGCGTGAGCAAGACACCGACAACGATACGCCGCCAGAGCGTTATAATGCGCTCGTCCTGTGCGAGGGATAGGGTTTGTTTCAAGGGATTTCCATTTCTAAGACTTGTATATGCAATCACGTTCATTGTAACACCTAGCTTTATGTTGTGACGTGATTGATCACGTGCGTGCTTATACCTTAACGAGATAATCTGAGCATACATAGAGTGGCAAGCAGGGTGTGATAGAATCAGACCCCTACACTGTGGTGGCGACGAGGTTTAGCAATGGCGAATATGGTGGGTCTCATAGAAGAGAGACGAACATCGTATGAAGAAACGTTCACCACCACAGTGTAGGGGTCTGATTCTATCACACCCTGCTTGCCACTCCACACGTGTCCATCGTAATTTCCCAATGTCCATTATCTCGCACGTGATCAATCACGGCACAACATGGGGACGCGGACGTGATCAATCACGGCACAACATGGGAAATTGAACAGAATTCATACATGGAAATTTGGTAGTTGCTTCTCTGAGGCACATTTGTTACAATGACTGTACAACGTCACGTAGGGGTCTAATTTATTACACCCTAATTCATTACGCCCTTGCCTATGATGAAAGGTATGGTCGAAGTCTGTGTCTAAAGTGTATGCAGTCGCCAATCAGAAAGGGGGCGTGGGAAAGACCACGACCTCTATCAATCTTGCTACGTATTTAGCGGCGGC
>DAIQNC010000112.1:2793-8928 GCA_036788655.1 Ktedonobacteraceae bacterium | reverse complement strand
TGGCACACGCACGTGATAAATCACGTCACAACATGGGGCGTGGGTAACGTAATGCGGTGGCGATTGCACCTTCAACATTTGCCATCATCCCTATACATTCTGTTGTATCAGCCTTGCGCGTGGTAATCAAGACCTGGAATGCCTCTTCGTCGTTTCGAGAGAATGATTCGTCCTCATGCCTGTCACGAATGACACGCAGTAGAATACAACGGTCGCTACCCGTTATCACGGTATCCTCGAACTCGCCCAGCTTGCCTTGATGGAGCAGGTGGAGCATATTCTGCACGG
This sequence comes from Ktedonobacteraceae bacterium, assembly GCA_036788655.1. Taxonomy (GTDB): domain Bacteria; phylum Chloroflexota; class Ktedonobacteria; order Ktedonobacterales; family Ktedonobacteraceae; genus JBBQVS01. Next base: position 8,640 of record DAIQNC010000112.1, on the reverse strand, counting down.
TCAAGCTCAATTGCTGACATAGCCCCGATATATCCAGATCGTCCACTGCGACCTGCGCAATGGGTTGACCATCCATTGTCACAACGGCCGCCGCGATAAATCCCTGCACAGAGTAGCCGAGCGTCTGAAGGGCGGAGACGAGCGAGGCATAATTGTACTCTTTGCTGATAGCTTTGTGCTTGCCACTCCGACTACTCTGCCGTGCGCTTTCACGCTCGCTTACCGATGGAGCAGATGCATTTGCCAGCCGTGATGCCGTAACACTTTGCAGTGGGCCACTCTGTGATGGTTCACCGACTCCTTGCCACTCCGCAGGCGATATCTTCGGCGTGACAGGAACCTGCGGCAACTTCGTCGATGGTGACAGTGATAAAGGGTGCGTCGAATGCGGCAAGGGTGTCGGAGACAGAGAAGCCATCGTCGCGGCTGGTGAAGACGATGATGGCGATGGAACAGTGGGCAGGCTCGCAGCCGTCGGTTGGTCGGTCAGCCATGACGGAAGCGTATCACCCGCTCCTTGCTGCTCATTTGGATTTTTGGGAGCTGTCGAGTCGCTGCGCATATGTGTCTTGCGCATCCCAGGCGGCACACGCCGCATTCCACTACTATCACTCAAAGGTCTCTCAAAAATTGGCGTGATAGGAACGGTTGGCGTAGGGCGAGAGGAACGAGCAGGATGCTCTATCGAGTCGGTATGTGCGCCAATAGTTCCTGTATTCTCCATAGTGCCTGTATCTGTCGCCTGTTGTTGCCCTTGCTGAATGGCTTGCTGCGCCGTCATCTTTCCCGTCTGCTGCCACCATTCCTTTGCTCCCGGTTCCTGTGGCTTCGATGCTCCCGACGCACTATTTTGAAACGTCATCTCACGAACTCCATACGGTACATTTTTGTGTGTTTGCCCCTGCTGACTCTGTTGACTCTGTTGACTCTGTTGTTGTCCTGATTGGCTTGCCTGGCCCCCATACCCATTATATGGTGTCTCTTCGAGGGCAACGAGAAACGGCGTATCATCTTCCTGATATGAGGAAGGGCCTGTTACCGAAGTGTCTTGCTCAACGCGAATTGCAGCATGTTCGCCGCTCATTTGCTGGGACGCATACTTCGTGCGATACTGCAATGCCTGGAGAATGAGACGAGAGAGTGGATGCGTTACATTTGGTGTGATGCGCTGATTCCAGGGTTGATGGATGACGGTTCCGTTCTTGTGGGCGGCAAGCGCAAAGAATGCCTCTTCCCCACGCAACATGCCATACTCGGCCCAGACCATATTCCCTTCATGGAAGCACAGCATTCCTCGCTCTTCCAGCCCTGTACTGACCAGCAAGGCGATATTTTTGCGACTCGACGATACAATCTGGATGACATCGAGCAGGTCGAAGGAGTCGAGGTTCGCCGAAAATCCTGTTTGCGTCAACAGACGACGAAGCTCTTCTTTGACACGGTTTACATCAAGAGGTCGCTCGATATAGCTGGTTGCTCCGCTCTCCAATACAAAGGTGCGAGCCGCATTGTCGCCCACAAAAATGACACGTGCATTCGGACGATAGGCTCGCAACCATTGCAATAGCTCAATATCGTCTGAAGGAGCATGTTTCAGATCACAAATGACCGCATCAAACTCTTCGTTGCTTGAAAGACGCACAGCCTCGCGCTTATTCGTTGCTCCCTGGACTATGTACCCTTCCTTGCGAAGCACGCTCATCAGCTGACGATGCAGGCTTTCATCGTCCTCGACTACAAAAATACGCCATTGTCTGGACATAGTTTCACCCATCCGAAACTATTCTTCATTATACTTTGCAGAGTGTATCACGATGCTCACAGGATAGCAAGACAGTAATTCTCGCATTTTCAATATCGCACGGGCAGGCACAAGGCACAGCCCCTACTATACACGTCACACCCATGTACGGCTCATATCATTTTCTTGCTAACGTGCTATACTTTGATAAGAACTCTTTTTCTTGTTTTTTTGATGGTATGCATGATAGATGATGAGAGGACAATTTGCTATGACGCAACATAATACACCAGATATAACGAACATAGCCAATCGGGAGAACACACCGAATATTCAGCAAGACACGTGGAAACAGATGGCAGGTACGGCGGCGGCAAAGCTTATCGAGAACGGGATGCTCGTCGGGCTTGGCACTGGCTCAACGTCTGGTTTCCTCATCTATGCTCTGGCACAACGAATCAATACGGGTCTACAAATACGTGGAGCCGTCTCATCCTCTCAGGCGTCTCAAGACCTCGCTGCCAACCTCGGCATTCCCGTTACCAACCTGAATACGAATCCCCAACTCGATATCTATATCGACGGAGCCGACGAAGTAGACGCGCAACTCAACCTCGTCAAGGGCGCAGGCGGTGCATTATTACGCGAAAAAGTCCTCGCCTCGGCCTCACGTCGCTTCATCGTTATCGCGGACATCACCAAGCGCGTCATCCGTCTGGGAACACACGCTCCCGTTCCCGTCGAAGTTGTTCCTTTCGCGCTCACGCCTGTGCAACGTCACCTTGAAGCCCTCGGCGCAAGTGTGGTACAACGTCAAGTCAGTGGAAACATTTTCGTTAGCGAGAACAACAACTATATCCTCGATTGCATCTTTCCCAATGGCATCTCCGACCCATTCGGACTGGATGAGCAGATGCACAAAATCGTCGGCGTCGTCGAGACGGGCCTATTCCTCGGTATGGCAGACCAAGTATTCATTGGTGGCCCCGATGGGGTGACGGTTCTGCCGGAATAAAGCGTAAAATGATGAACATTGAGAACTAGTACGAACGTTGGTTGTGTGGTTACAGGGTGTAATGAATTATGCCCGTACATCTCAGCATTGATTGAACGTTGGTGGTATGGGGACGGTAGTATCTCTGAAATTTTCTGAGTATACTGAGATGTACGGGCATAATTCATTACACCCTGTAGCTCATCCGCACGTGTCCATCGTCATTTCCCAGTGTCCATCATTACACCGCTACATGAGGTATCTCACTTCTCTCGAAACGTCCATCTCCCACAATTTTGACACTCCACAACGCATCAAACCCCTCTTCATATGTGGGCATAACCAGTTTGTGTGCGGTGATATAGAGCGCGGCATCCGGCACTCGCGCCTTCCCTTCACGTGTACTATTCCGTTGCCGTGCGTCCTGTACTGTTGACTGGAATACGTAACCTGTCACCTTTGCGCCATAACGATGACCGAGAGCGATTAACGGCTCTCGGTCTTCTTTTGTTGGATTGGTGTTATCAACGACAACAGACTTTCCTTCTTGAAAAGCCTCTTCAATGAGCAACAACTGTTTCGCGGTCTTATTCAGCGTTTTGCTAGCTCGTAGCGTATCTTTGCTGACGTGGACATGTGTAGCAGCAAAATGTGTGCGAAAGAAGGTACTTTTGCCACTTGCCTGTATCCCGACAAAAATGCACAGTTCCATCTATCCTTCTATCCCTCATCAATCCACATCTATACCTTCGTCCTATTGATCACAAACTTGCATTCCTGCTGATACTCTTTGTCCAGATTGTTACCATAATGTTCAGCAACCCAGATGTTGAGTCGTTCAACGGATTGCGCGAAGATGTCGTCCGGCACACTCCATGTGCCAGACCAGAGGCGTCGCGTAATTTGCTCAAGGGATGTACGTGGCGTTACCATACGATGCCATCTTACAACGTTGATGCGCTCCGTCTCGTAACCATGTTGATTCAACCATTCTGTGACACGCTGTACAGAAACAGCACCCGGTCGCCCGACATGACTCCCAAGCTGTTTGACAATCCTGCTCCATTCCTCTCCTATGCTTGGTCCTTTATCCAACTTCTCGAACTCATCCCAGCAGTGGAGCAGGCTTCCGCCGGGACGCAGAACACGCAGAGATTCTTGCACGGCCTGTTCCCAACCATCAACAAGGTGAAAGACATGTACAGCTACGACAGCATCAAACGAGGCATTGAGAAATGGTAGGCGCGTCATATCGGTTTTCACAAGACGCATCGATGCTGGTGGCGGTTGCATTCCCGGCGAATGCTGCACGAAGCGGCGAACCTGTACGTCACGCTGCACATCTTCATCCGGCTCATTTCCCCATGGAAGCGGCAACTCCTGCCATCCGACGGAAAGCATCTTCTCCTCTAGCTGCTCCAACATCTTTTCAGAGATATCAACACCCGTGAAATCATGACTGAGCGAGGCAAGCGGTAAGGCAATACGCCCCGTACCAATGCCTACTTCCAAAAAACGCGGAGTTATTGTCGTATTGATAAGCTTCTCAGGCACTGCCTCGACAGCTTGCTCCATAGCACGTGCAATCTCTTGAGCAATCTCATCGGAATGGCCTCTTGTGGCGTCATACACATGAGCAACAGGGTTGAATGAAAGCGAGGACATGAAATGTTCTCCTGGCATACAGTATGTGTGATTCGATGATGATGCAGCCTGGCAACGGAATCATAACCTTCGTAGACCCCGATTTATCGATGGGGTCGATGTAGCTCCATCACGAAATCGCAACCTTCGTAGACCCCGATTTATCGATAGGTTTCCCTCGACCCCATCGATAAATCGGGGTCTACGAATTGCGTTATTGCGCGGTGAGTAGGGCACGTGCAATCACCAGACGTTGTATCTGGTTTGTGCCTTCGTAAATCTGCGTTATCTTGGCATCACGCAGCATCCGCTCCGCAGGATACTCCGTCATGTAACCATAACCACCGAGTACCTGTATTGCGTCGTTGGTCACGCTCATTGCAGAGTCTGACGCGAACATCTTCGCCATTGAGGAATATTTGCTGAAATTCTTTTCGCCGCGATCAATCATCTCTGCGGCATTGTAGACCAGCAGACGCGACGCCTCGACCTTCGTTGCCATGTCCGCGAGCATGAACTGGATACCCTGATTCTCCGCAATGGGCTTATTAAACTGGACACGCTCCTTCGCATATGCAACGGCAAGGTCGAGCGCACCCTGCGCAATTCCTAGTGCCTGTGCGCCGATACCTGGACGTGTACGGTCCAACGTGGACATCGCAATCTTGAAGCCATCGCCCTCGCGTCCCAGAATATTTTCGGCTGGAACTTCGCAATCAGTAAAGATGAGTTCAGCCGTCTGTGAGCCACGAATGCCCATCTTATCCTCGATACGCCCGACCGAGAAGCCAGGAAAGTCACGCTCGACGATAAACGCGCTGATGCCGCGTGTCCCCTTCGTCGGGTCGGTAATCGCCATCACCGAATTGACCTGCGCCAGTCCACCATTCGTGATAAAGCGTTTCGAGCCGTTGAGAATGTATTTATCACCTTTACGCACTGCGATTGTACGCATTGCGGCAGCATCCGAGCCAGAACCAGCCTCGGTCAAACCATAGGCCGCTAACCACTCACCGCTCGCCAGCTTCGGAAAATACGTCCGTTTCTGCTCATCGGTTCCTGCCAGCATAATCGGTGTCGAGCCTAAATGCTGCACCGCAAGTAACAGACCCGTCGTGGCACAGGCGCGTGAAAGCTCTTCAATCGCCATCACCAGTGCCAGATGACTCGAACCAAGCCCACCATACTCGACGGGAAACGGCATCGCAAAGATATCCTGCTGTGCCAACAACTCCTTCATATCCCACGGAAACTCGTGTGTGCGGTCAATCTCTGCCGCACGTGGGGCGACGCGCTCTCGTGCCAACTCTCGAATCGCCTCTATCAGTGCCTGTTCGTCCTCGATGACATGCGACACAGCCATGTGTGATGCTCCTTATTGAATATGCCAATGAAAATGCCTTGTTTACTATAATATCACAATAATTTATTACGTCTCTACACCAGTCGATCCAGCATCGGCAGCACG
>DAIQNC010000112.1:0-2783 GCA_036788655.1 Ktedonobacteraceae bacterium | reverse complement strand
GGTCGGCCCTCACGGCACTGTCAGACCGCCAGCACGACATCATCTCGATGCGCCTGTAACGAGGCACGAAGACGCTCTGGCACGATGAGCCGAATGCGGCGTTGATGCATCTCGTAACGTGCGAGGTCGTCGGATTGCAGACCTGTGGCCTCAACCCATGTCATCAACGGCTCCATGCCGACGGGTGGATGCGCAAATTCGATCCACACGTCCATCTCCCACTTTTCGGGACGCGGAATGTCGAAGAGAATTTCGTAGTCGGCAATCTCGATATCGAGGGACGTAGCGAGTTCGTTGGCGAGCGATTGTTCGATGCGCCGCCGCCGCTCTGAGTCCCAGAAGAGCGCATCGAGCCGATTGAAGAGACGCCCTGCTGGGCGGCTCACCTCTAGTACGACTTTGTATGGACGCCTCAGCACTAAATCATTGGCAAGAGCGCGAGTGCTTATTGGCATCTGCGGCTGTATCAACAGCACCAGGAGCGAGGCATCGTCGAGACCAACCAGTTGCTCGGCCTTGAGACCTTCGGCGGTAATAGCGTCATGCACGGCTCGCACAAGCATCACCTGCATAGCACGACTCGTGTGATGCCAGTAGATATTGTCGAACATCTCCTGACGTGCATGGAGCAGTGAGTGTAGCGGACTGATGCCCTTCTGCGTCACCACCATACGTCTCTGCCCCTGCACATTTGGATGGATGCGTAACGAGGCAATCAAACGCGAGACATCGACGCCGCCATAGGGGACGTTACAGGCACGGGCATCACGCGGCAGGTAATCAAGCTTGTCCACATCGAGTGCGCCGCTCAAGAGATGCTGTAATAACTCGTCGTCGGGATGTAGCGATTTCGTCTTCGGTGGGTCGATGAAGTCCGCAACCCGTTCGGGCGAGAGTCCATAATCACGTTCAAGAATGGTAGCAATTTCGCCTTGCTCAATAATCATGCGTCCTACCTGCTCGTGATGCACAATGGGTGGTCCTAGCTCTTCGATGGTATGAGAAAAGGGATAGTGGCCGATATCGTGCAGAAGTGAGGCAACTATCAACGTTTGAATGCTACTTGTCGATATATCTTGTAGTCCGCCATCCCCTCCACGTTGGAGCAAGGCACGTAACGACCGAACGGTGAGGTGATAACAGCCCAGACTATGCTCGAAGCGCGTATGTGTTGCACCGGGCCAGACGCGATACACAAAGCCCAGTTGCTTCACCTGTTGCAGACGCAAAAAGGCCGCCGTGCCAATCAGTTTCTCCTCACGTGGGCCGAGTGGAATCAAGTCATACAGGCTATCGCGTATCGTGCTGCTCGGTTCCTCATCGGGCAGCAATGGATAGTCTTTATCGTTACCATGCATCTCATGCTCTTGCACAGTTTCCAGCAGGTGCGGATGTAGTTGTTTATCGGAAGTGGGAACACGCTTTGTACGTACTCCCTTAGAACGATTCGTATTCATACCCCGATTGTAGCAAGACATAGGAAAAATGTCTATAGAAACGATAGGAAGTGATACTCAACCATGATACTGCGTTATTAAGGCGTAGACAAAAATTGCTGTGTCTCATTTATTGATGTTGTTCTATGTAGTATCGAAAGCGTATAGTGTAATGAATTTGAGTAACTTCCGAGGAAGTGTACGATCTCCAGGACGAGTGGGGATGCTAGTTCGCATCGGACTCGCGGTATTTGCCGTTATCGGCAGCCTCGCACTGGGATGGTCACTCCTTAATAGCCATACAAAAGCACACGCATCGAGCTTTATCCAGTCGCCAACAAATGCTAATCCCTGGGGTATTGCGATTGATAACGCAGGTGGTCATGTCTGGGTTGCGGAACCGGGATGTGATGCCTCACCTGTGTGTTCTAATCCACCACAGGGAATCATCGGTGAATATAATCTCGCAAATGATACACAATTTCGTGCGTTCACCCCACCAACGGGAGGTCCAACCTATTCTCCTGTTTTCCTTGCACTCGATGGCTCAGGGAATGTCTGGTTCACCGACACCACGCACAATTTAATAGGTGAACTCGTTCCCGGCAGCAACACGTGGTATGCATGGCATCCTTCCACAGGTGCAATACCGTATGATCTTGTTTTTTCTGGTGGCAATATCTGGTTTACTGAATTCGGCACAAGTAAAATTGGTTTCTTCAATATCACAAGCCATACCTTTGTAGAAAATGCTATTCCAACGGCTTCAAGTAGCCCTTATGGTATCACTGTTGCTCCGAATGGAGACATCTGGTTCGCTGAAAATACGCAGTCAAAAATTGGCAGTTTCACACCGACACCGAATGGCGTAATCGGCACTTCCGGCTTCCATGAATATACCATCACTCATCCAGACCCACACCTGATTACAGCAGATGCTAGTGGAAATATCTGGTTCAGTGAGGGATTTCAGGGCGGTATTGGTGAATGGACAACCAGTGGCGTCGATAGAGAGTTCAATGTCTGTACGCCATCGGTCTGTAGCAATGGCACACACGTTTCTGGCATCGCTGTCGATCATAGCGGCATGGTCTGGTTTGACGACTCTCTCAGCAACCGCATTGGCTACCTCAATCCTTCGTCGGGCAACTACAGCACTCTCACAGTAGCCTCTACGACGAATGACCCGAATCCACACCCACATGATGGTCTGGCAGTTGACGCCAATAACAACGTATGGGTGAGCGAGGAATATAGCAATAAGCTCGACGAATTGCCCCCTGGCACGGTTGGGCCAGTTGCACCCGGCTCATCACCGACAGCAGGTATCTCCCCCACTGCCACCTC
>DAIQNC010000111.1:0-8934 GCA_036788655.1 Ktedonobacteraceae bacterium | reverse complement strand
CGTCATCGCTATCGCTGTCATCGGAGCCTTTCTCGGCCCCAAAGAGGGCGGCAGTGAGGCAGACAACGCACTTGGCGACCCGGCAGTGACACCTACTGTTGTTGTCAGTAATATCGTTGGTAACGCCACATTCAAGCAGGTCGTTACCGTCCAGGGTGTGAAGCTCACCTTCACTCGTGTGACCGAGGCCAGCAACTTCTCTGATGATCGTCAACGCGGTGGAAGCTATACGGTGCGTGTCTATGCCAACGCCACAAATATGACGAGTGCGCCCGTTGGTCTGCTCTTCAATCAGATAGTGCATCTTACGCTTCCTGATGGGCAAAGCATTGCGCCCAAATACATCTCGCTCTCGCCGAACATGCTGCCGAAGCAAGGGCAAGTCGGCTTCATCGACTTTCCACTTTCGTCCACCGTGCCGCTCAGTTCTGTGAGCTTACATATTGGAAATGAGACGATACCGCTTTCGTAGGGGGATTTCATTCCTCTTCATCAGGGATACCCACATGTTCTATGCGATGCAGTACGTCCGCAAGAACATCGCGTCGTGCCTGTTGCTCCTCGATGTTACGGTCAATGCTATTAAGTGATTCCTCCAGAAGTTGTTCGATAGCGAGGTAGTATTCGACCAGTATGCGCTCACCTGCGGTGACGTGCGAGACGGTCTCTTCTAGTAGCGTTTGAGCCTCTTCATAGGTGTTGAGGCGTTGTGTCGCCATCGTGATTGATTCCTGTGCGCGTTGCACACGCAGCATTTGACTGTTCGCCTCGCGTTCCCGACGACGCGGACGCGCTAGCGATTGCTCTGGCTCCTGCATCGCCTCTCGCAGTATGAGCGCGGCATCACCGATAGCAATGTTTGCCTCCTGTATGCGGCGAGTGAGCCATGCGCGTACCGCGTGGAGACGCACGAGAATGTTTGCGCTTTCAGGAAGTCGTAGCGCATCGTCGGCGAGGAGATCGTCGCTACCAACCTCAGTTGTTTCCTCTATATTGTCTTGATTATCATTGTTATTATTGCTATCAAAATATTCATTATCATCGTTATTGAATTGCATGTGTCTCGAACGCCTTCTCTTTATTCTTATTTCTGTAGAAGCATAGCACTATAGCTCATACTTGTCCAACAACGGCTTCGCATACTGCTCAAAAAACTGTGGAATATAAATCTCTGCAACCAGTAGCGCGGCGTGAAGAGAATGGACAGCAATCCATGTTCAAGGGCTTTCACTATTACCTGTTGATGAACATTAGTAAATGAGATTGAACATGTGTAAGTGGTGAAAAGGGTGTAATGAATTATACCCGTACATAGGATGGTTGCTCCAACAATTGTTAGTATTGTAACGTCCCTTTCTTTTGCCACTTATCTTACGCCCCAATCAACGCTGTAATGTACGGGTATAATTCATTACACCCTGTAGCCACACCACGAATGTTCACACTAAATTGTCAATGTTCATGAACAAGACCCGTACACGCTACAAATGAATGTTACCATGTACGGGTCTAATTTATTACATCTTGCAATCCACACCACGAATGTCCAATTTATTTATCCAAGTGCCTCGCGTCCAACTTCGGGCGTCTCGACAGGAGCATCTTCCACATCGTAGTCCGCAGGGGATGTGAGGTCGCGCCCACGTTTCAGACCGAGTGCCTCTAAGATGGGGGTCAATACAACCGAGAGCAGGATGTTGAGTATCAACGCACTGAACCCGGCATAGAACAGGACACCGAAGATAGGCGAGATAGTTGAGGCGAAGTGGTTGGATATGACAATTGCCGTACCCATGACCATGCCACCAAACCAACCAATGAGCAACGCCCAGCGATTGAACCAGTTCGTATACAGACCCAGGAACACGGGAACCAGCGTCTGGAGTATCCAGATGCCACCGAGTTGCTGGAACACAATCACCTGTGCCGTTGGTAGATACAGGATGAAGAGTAGCGCACCGAACTTCACAAGGAAGGAGACGAGTTTTGCTACTCGCGCTTCCTGCTGATCAGTGGCGTTGCGGTTGAAGTATTCTTTGTAGATGTTGCGCGTGAACAGGTTAGCAGAGGCAATCGACATGACGGCGGCGGGAACGAGCCGGAACCGCGAAGTTCGCATTCGTCGTCTTCACGTTCGCTGATATTGCCATGTAGCCGAGCAGCGCAAGCAGACCGAGCATAAACGAATAGATGGGGAGCAGAGCCATGTTGCGCTTGATGACCTTCTGTCCACTGCTACTCAAGACGCTTGTAAGCGAGTGCGGATAGAGAAACAGTGCCAGCACCGAACCGAGTGCGAGCGTGGCATAGGCGGTGTACTGCACGGGCGTCAACGTGAGGAAGAATTTCTGCGGCGTGTGTGTCGCCAGTGCGGTAGCGTGTGAGGCCGCTGCTTTATGTGCGGCTGCACTGAAAATGGGGCCAAAGCCACCAAGTCTGATGGGAATGTAGATAATCGTTGCGAACAGCACAATAAAAATCATCGCATCCTTCACCAATGCAATCATTGCCGGGGCGCGTAGACCACTGGTATAGGTGTAGGCCGCGAGGATGAGGAAAGCAATGAGTAGTGGAAAGTCAATCGGGAAGCCACCAATATACGTATTGAGCGGAATACCGATTGCCTGGAGCGAGACCTCGATACCAAACATCTGTAACGCGATGTAGGGTAGCGTCGCCAGGATGCCTGTGAAGGCGACCGCCAGCGCGAGTGGATGACTATCGAAGCGGCTCTTTACAAAGTCTGCGGCAGTAACAAAGTTATGCAGCTTGCAGACAGACCAGAAGCGCGGCATCAATAAGTAGATGAGCGGATAGACGAGAATGGTGTAAGGGACGGCATACCATCCAGCAAGCGCACCACTACCGTACATTGCGCCCGGCACAGCGACGAAGGTATATGCCGTATAGAGGTCTCCACCAAGCAGGAACCAGGTGATGAGCGTACCGAAACGCCGACCCGCGAGACCCCATTCATCAATCAGGTTCAAGTCTCCCCGTCGCCAACGTGCGGCGACGAAACCCAGAACTGTGACAAGTAGAAAAAAGAAAATAAAGACGATGATTGCGACCATCAGGAAATGCTCCTCTCTCGCTTCCTTGTAATAAACTGGCAAGCATCAGGGATACGAAATGTCTACAACGGAATAGTTCCTCGGAATGAGCAACTACGCTCCCGTGAAATAGACGATAGCGGTGATAATCGCTGTGATGATGACCCACGCTAGCTGAAACCAGTAGAAAAAGGGGATGCCGAACAGCGTTGGGTCAAGGTGATTGTAGATCGGTGGGATGAGTAAGACGATGTAGGGGATGACAAGCAACCAGAGGATAGGGGAATACTTCCTCTTAACGGGACGATTCATCATGATGATTTCTCCCTTCATACCGCTCGAAGACAAGCGGCATTGCTATCTTACGATGATGTGTTAATCCTACGGTATTTCGAGTAAAATGTCAACAAATCAAGGTAGCATAATTCCCCGTATTGTGGAAGTTCGTTCCATCGAATACTACGAATGCATTCTTTAGCGCGTTAATAAAGCGGCTTTGCTTCGTTCCTGATGATAAGGAACGTGATTGTAGGGGTTTGTGGAAGATGCAGAAGGTGGGGATGTTGGGATGATAGCAGAGGATGAAGAACGGAAACAGCAGGAACAGACATTACTCAATGGTCGGTATCGCATCACGCAACGTCTCGCATCGCGTCCGCACCTGACGCTCTATCTTGGAAAACGGCTTCCTCAACGTACATCACGCACGATACAATCTCATGGTAGTGGCGTGTCACATCAACAGGAATCGCTGGTGGCTATTCGAGAACTGGTACTCTCAGACTTCTCGCCCATCACTCGCGCCCAGATTGAAGCCGCAGCCGTTGAAGAATTCGCCTCGCCTACCGTCTTCAACTCTTCTCATCTACCACGTTCAGGCGACCGTGCATGGCGCGAGAACGATTGCCTCTATCTCGCCCTACAGCTAGATACACCGTTTGCAACGTCCACATCGTTGCATATGTATCCCTTTGAACCTGTCACGCTTGATAGAATGCTGCTTGATTCTCGTGCATGGCCTACATGGTTAAATGTACAGGTTGTGGTAGCGTGGGGTATCCAGCTTTGTCGTATGATAGCGCGTCTGCATCATCAAGGAGTTGTGCTGGGCAACCTCAATCCAAGTACCATTCTGGTATATCCTCATGTGAATAGTTCTTCGCCAGAAAGGATGGTATGGGAGCCGCTCCTGCTTCCGTGTTGGCCCCCGGCTCCCTGCTACTGGCAAGGTGGTAGGAGCGAGAACCAGACCTATCAGATGTTTGTGGCACACGACTACGCTACGTCTTTTCCTATCGGGCGTAACGGAAGCGGTGATGCGTTTTCTGCACCCGAAATGCTGCATGAGTCGCGCACCGAGGTCACGGAACGCGCCGATATCTATTCGCTAGGAGCCATCCTCTATCTGCTGCTCACGCACTACGCCCCTGTCTGTGCCGCATCGCGTGTAGCCAGTGAGCAACATATCTACTCTTCTACCTTCGATACGCCACGTGGCACAACACTTGTACACCCACTCGCATATTCAATCTCACTACCTGCTGTACGTGCCGGAGGAGTGAGAACGCGCTTTGCACGACGCCGACAAACGCAACAAGCGCATCAAAATCGCTTTATCAACAACGTATACAGCGTCTATGAAGAGCAATCGGGCGAAGAGCAGGGACTGGAACTGCTCGACTTGCGCACACTCAACTCGAATATTCCCGCTGAACTCGCGGAAATTGTGCTTCGTGCGCTCGAACTGGAGCCTGAGAAACGATTTTCGTCGGCGTTTGCAATGGTTGAGGCGTTAGAATCTATCTATTGACAGCTTGCTTGCTTTTGCTTATACTAGATAGTAGTCACAATTTGTGGCTACTCGTTCGCCAATCTTCAACCGACGAATTTTCCATGTAGTGTCGTGATTTATCACGACTATGTAGACAGAATCAGGCGCACAGTCGTGATAAATCACGACACTACATGGAAGCCCCGAATCACATCCTCAATCGTTCATCTTCTCAGGAGCAACCTCTTATGCCACTCCCGATTGTACCCTCGTTTTTACGTTGGCTACTCCCACTTGCGGAACCAGTGTTACCAGAAATCGAAGCCACTCTCAACGCGCAAGCACCACAAGTCGTGTCCTCGCTCACCTCGTTCCTCTCGTCTCTATCGCCACAGCAGGTTGATGATTTCGTTCACCACATTCAGGAGCAGGTCAATCCGGCTGCTATGGGGTCGAGTCCGACGCAGGAAGATTGGTACTGGGGACGTTTAGCCACTGGCGACGAAGAAGACTACTACTGGCGTCGTCTCTCCGACAATTGGTATCAGAAGGATTTAATCCCGTCAACTTACCTGGAAATCCATAATGCATGTTTTGAAGCATACAATGCAAATCCTATTGCATTTGCCATTATCGAGATTACTACCAGTTTTGTGCTTGGCAAAGGCATCACCATTGCCGCAACGCATCCCGATGTGCAGCATGTCTTGATGGACTTCTGGCACGACCCCGATAATCATATGGAAACCCGCGTCTATGCACTCTGTACCGAACTCGCGCTATATGGCGAACAGTTTGTGCGTTTCTATGTCAACAAAATGAATGGACGGGTCAAGATACGGCAAATAGACCCATCCATTATCGACGAAATCGAGACTGACCCCGATGATATCGAGACGGTGAAACGCTTTCACTTGCGACCCGTCGGGCCAAATTCGACGACTCAGGCCGACCCTCTACCGATGCCGAAACCAGTCCCTTTGAGCAACGAACCGAATGTCGAAGGTACATGGTTACAGGCCGGAAGCGACGTGATGCAATTTTGTATCAATAAAGTTTCTAATGCCAAGCGCGGCAAAAGCGACCTTGCGACGTTGCTACCCTGGCTTCGTCGTTATAAAGACTGGCTGACTGACCGAGTACGCATCAACAAGTACAAGGCAGCGTTTCTGTGGGACGTGCAATTGCAAGGGGCAGACAAGAAGGCGATTGACCGCAAACGCATGGAGTATAGCTATCCGCCTGAGCCGGGCAGTGTCATCATTCATAACGAGTCTGAGAAATGGTCGGCAGTCAAGCCGGAGATTAACGCGAATGAGGCGGCAGAGGATGGAAGAGCCATAAAATTAATGCTAGCAGTTGGAGCGCAGCTGCCAGAACACTATCTATCAGATGGTAGTTATGGTAATAGAGCTACTGCTCAGGAAATGGGATTGCCGACATTCCTGAAATTTCAAAGACGCCAGTATGTGATGCGTGCTATGCTTCGCGCCATTCTTGATCGCGTGTTGCAAGAGGCGCAGAACGCAAAACAACTCTCGCCTGATATCGAGACCCATTATGACATTCTCTTCCCCGATATCGATGTTGCCGATAATCAGACGCTCGCTACCGCAACTCAATTCCTCGTGACGGCCCTCAGCACCGCAAAGGCGCAGGGTTGGGTGAGCGATGAAACGGCGATGCGTCTGCTCTTCCAGTTCGCAGGTGAGGAGATAGACATTCATGAAGAGCAAGAGCGAATGCAGCGTATGCAAACAGTGCAACCCACACAGGAGACACAGCCTGTACAGCCGTCTCAAGCAACGAAGTCTGCTCAGGCAAAACAACCTGCGCAGAGAGAGTCGGTGTAGAATGCCACTCGACGCCCGAAAAACGCTGCATGTATTGAAAACTGTTGCGCTCACCTTTGCCTCAAGACAGCGCACCGTTGTTCTCGTCTCGCTTGTCAGCAATAGCTATGTGTATAGTACGCTAGAGGTGATTATGCGTCCCATACGTACCATAGACCCACAGGTTCATGATATCGGTGGTCAGGCTGACCCACTTATTGCTGATACGCTGATGCTGGCTCCTCTCGGCACGAGTTTTAGCGGAGTCGTCTATGTCGCGGACACACCAACGGCTACTGCAACTGCTATTGCTTCTGCCAACAAATACGAAATTGTCGAGGTGCTTCCCGTTGGTCTTGTGCCGGGTGGAACGCATCTGCGCGTCTCGCTCCGTCGTTTACGCTAACCTATCAAACGAAACCACTTCGTAGACCCCGATTTATCGATGGGGTCAAGGAAACGCCCCATCGATAAATCGAGGGTCTACGAAGGGACGGATTTCATCATCACACCAGTAGAAGAAAGGAACCATTTCATGTCTGATATTCCTATAAATGAGCAGGAGTGCCGCGAGGATGTCTTGCGGCGTACTCACAAATGGGTAACTGCATTAGAGGAGCGCATCATTCTCTTGATGAACGCGAACGATATTGACGCGATGAAGCCGGGTGAGTGTGAACAGGCCATCAGCCGCCATCTTGCCTTGCTGCTTCGCATGTTGCAGATACGCCAGCAATACGCGGAAGCCGTTCCCTCTGCTGGCGAACAAGCCCTGCTCGATGTCCTGTTACATAGTATGGACGAGGAATGATGGAGAGGCTGGCGCGTAGCACAATGAAAATGTGTTACGTGCCAGTCTGCATGGGCGTTCCTTGTCAATATCAAACGGCTCTTGTACAATTCTTGTGAATGCTGACTTACTACAGGTCGTCTTTGCCGGGCGTGGCAAAAATGCCGCGCTGTGCCTGACGAATCATGGCTTCCAATATTCCATCATATCTCGACTGTTGTGAAGAGTCAGCACTTACCTGTGGATGAGGACGTGGCGTTTCGGGAAGTCGTGTTGGCAAAGAGAAAACTGAGGATGCTGGTGTAGTCCGTGGCGTGGCATTGTGCGATGTTGCCTTTGCACTATAGCCATCGGGCAATTTTCCTTGAATATCGGCAAGTCTCACCGTTTCATCTGGTTCAGCAGGGGCAGGTACAGCCTTGTATGTCGGTGCATGTGCTGGCTCATGGGTATTATTTTTACTCAACGCAGCAGCTACATCCTCACGTGGTAATTGAGGCAGTATGAATGTATCTAAAGGAATGGCCCTCTTGCTTGCTGCTCGCTTTCTTCGCAGGTAGATTGCAACACCGATACCAGCCGCTATCAGAACAATCACAATGCAGCCAACGAGTACCAGCGAAGTTGTCGAGAGTGCTGCCACACGATAAGCAGTCAGTGATGAGAGCGTGTATAAAACATAGAACATAAACATGCAAACACCCTGCTTTCCCTGTGTACAGTATTGTTATTTATCAAAGAATGTACATGTATGGATGATGATATGTCAAGGGTTATGCCTCAACTAGCTCCACTGTGACTTCGTAGGAGACGCCGGGTAGATTGCCGAGCGAGAAGGGAACCTGTTGTGTATGCAGGTCGAGGACGAGTTCTACATAAGAGTCGATGTGAACGGCGATAGTGCTGCTACTAATGGGGTCTGTGAACAGAACTGTTGTGCCGACTGAGTTGAGGTACGAGGTTCGCACGGCATCACGGTATTGCTGACCCGTGATGCCTGTAAGCTGGCTATCGTAACGTAACAACTCGTTTTTGCAGAGCAATATTATTGTCCAGACGCGCTTGCCCGGCCCCAGGTCTACATAGGAGAGACCACCATCTGCACGTACCGTTGCTTTTCGTATGCGCGGCTGCTTCATGTGATACGAGCCAGGTTTTACGAAGTAGCCTGTTCCATCAAGAATAAGTTCACAATCAACGCCAATCTGCGCCATTTTGTCCTCGCTATTCTGCCTGTTCGTGAGTTACACGTTTGCGTGTGCGCCGCTTGTTGTTCGGAGTGGAGGTGGATGAGGCATTGGAAGCTGAGGCAACAGGTTCGTCTGGCTCCTGACCTTCAGCGAAGATGCGAGCGTTATAGCTATAACTGTCGCCGCGATGATCCTGGATGCTGACGATATCGCCATCAATTGTCACATGCAAACCGCGCTGTTTGAGGGCTGAACACATCGTGGAGATGACGTAGTTCAGGCGTGTATTCTCGCGCTC
>DAIQNC010000110.1:5659-8943 GCA_036788655.1 Ktedonobacteraceae bacterium | reverse complement strand
TGCGTTGCCAACACTCGGCTCCATCGCTGGCATTTCCGGCAGGGTACAGGATAGCGAATTGTTCCTCAGCTTCACCTCGTATCTCATTCCGCCGAGCAGCTATCGCTACGACTTCGAGCAGAATACGCTCTCGTTACTGCATAGTCCACAATTAGCCTTTAACGCTGATGAGTACGAGACGGAGCAAGTGTTTTATCCCTCGAAAGACGGAACGCGCATCCCCATGTTCCTCACTCATAAAAAAGGGATGAAGCGCGATAGTAACAATCCTGTGCTGCTTTATGGCTACGGTGGCTTCAACATCAGTCTGACTCCTGCATTTTCGCTCGTAAGCTTGCTCTGGGCCGAGCATGGCGGCATCTATGCGGTGGCGAATCTGCGCGGCGGTGGCGAGTATGGCGAGGAGTGGCATCAGGCCGGAATGCTCGACAGAAAGCAGAATGTCTTCGATGATTTCATTGCGGCAGGTGAATGGTTGATTGCCGAGCAGTATACGCGCAAAGAGCTACTGGCAATCAATGGTGGTAGCAATGGCGGTCTACTTACGGCAACCTGTCTCGTGCAGCGTCCCGACTTGTATGGAGCCGTTGTGTGCGAGGTTCCCGTTATCGACATGCTGCGCTATCATCGCTTCACCGTCGGTCGCTACTGGACTGGCGAATATGGCGATGCGGAAAAGAATGCCGAACACTTCGCGTTTCTCTACGCCTATTCGCCGCTCCATAACGTCAAATCGGGCGTTCACTATCCGCCTACGCTCATTATGACGGCGGATACCGATGATCGCGTCGTCCCTGCACACGCCAAAAAGTTTACCGCAACCATCCAACGCGCTCACGCTGGCGACAATCCTCCTCTGTTACGATTGGAAATGAAGGCAGGTCACGGTCTGGGCAAGCCTACGAGCAAGATTATCGAGGAACGAAGCGATATGCTCGCGTTTCTGTTCTCGGTGTTCGGGATGCGATAAACCGTGCGTATGTGATACCAGGGTGTAATGAATTATGCCCGTACATCGCTGTGTTACGAGGAACATGGTGCAGTGGTGGGCAGGGTGTAATGAATTATGACCCGTACATGGTCTCGTTGCTCCAACATTTTCGGGAATGAAATGTTCCCCTATCACGAACGTTCGATTAACGCCGACATGTACGGGTCATAATTCATTACACCCTGCCCACCACTCATGTGCATTGTCATTTGACCATGTACGGGTCATTACACCCTGCCCACCACTCAACCAATCTCCATCGCAATTAATTAAATTCCCCCATACAACCTTGACCTGTAACCTTATTCCGTGCTAACTTATCAAGTGATAAGGAATTTCTGTTATGTCACATCACATGATAACAGAGCGTATTACAGGTAGAGAGGAATAGATTATGGCTACACATACAGATATACACAAAGCTATTACAGATGCGCTTCCTGGTAAAACAAAGAAGTGGCGATGGTATCACGGCCTTGTGTTCTACGTCGTGACGCAATTGCTTGTCTTCGGATTTTCGGGTTTGACCAGCTTAATAAGAGGCGATACGGGAAAAAATGCAAGTGAACTCTTCTTCGGCAATCCTGCCTATTTTCGAGAGTTGAAGCAATCGGTGGTTGCGCCGCCTTCGTGGGTCTTCGGACCAGCATGGACAATTAACAACTTTTTCCAGATATGGGGCGACCTTGCTGTACTGAACAAGCCAGCAGGGACGCCGGGGCGCGATGCGTACCTTGCATTGCAGGGTGCGACGTGGCTTGATTTCGTGCTGTTCAACGCTGGCTACTTTAGTTTGCGTTCACCCATCAACGCCTTCGTGTTGACGGTCATCTTCTTTGCGCTGACGATTGCCAGTGGCTTCGTTGCCATCTTCCGTCTCAAAGATACGAGAGTTGCGCTCTCGCTGACAACGCTCTTCGTCTGGCTCATCATCGCCTCAACCGCCGCGACCTTCCAGATGCTGTGGAACCACGACGATTTCTACAATGTCGGGCCGTTCCTGAAACCAATTCCGGGCTTGGTGACGCATAGGGATTAATGGGATGTCAATTGTTTCGCCAGGCGTTCCGCAAGTTCAAACGAATAATTCTGCCCTCTATCGTGTGGATATATCTGGAACATGTTGGCTACCCACAATCCCTCTAGCGGCGTTGCGAGCGGCGGAATGTGTTCTTTATAATCGGTTGTCACAATGGGTTGGGCGTAGGGGGCTTTGACGAGCCAGCTTTCCTGAACCCATTCCGGTTGGAAATCGGGGGCGATACGTTTGAGATGAGGTAAGAACTCGTTCATGACCTCTTCTTTGCTCATGGAGAAGAGAGGATCATTCATGGGACGATAGTTGCCGAGGTAGAGCAGGTGCTTGCCGCTATATTCGGATGCTGAGCGGAAATTGGTATGCTCGAACATGCCCGTGAAGGGATAGCCCTCGTCGCAGATGTTGATCCAGTAGCTATCGGTCAACTGACGGTCGAGAGCCAGTATGAGGCAGTGCGCTCCATATGCCTGTCCCCACTCGTACTTTTTCCTGTAGTCATTCGGCAATTGCGGAACGAGCTTGCAGGTGAGGCGCGTCGGGAGCGTGGAGACGACTCGATCAAATGTCCATGTGCCGCTACTGGTCTCGACGTGCCATTTCTTTTTGCCATCTTCCTCAATTTGCGTTACTTGCTGCACGCTTGTATTGAACATGACTTTGCCACCGTGCTGTTCGATGCGCTCGACGAGGCGTTCGTAGACATGCTGGAAGCCGCCGCGTACATAGCCAAGCTGCGTGGTGCGATCATGAATGCGACCCCAGAACCAGGGCAGGGCAATCTGTTCGCGTAACGCGCCAAATTTGCCGATGAAAAGTGGCTCGAAGAGAATGCCATAGGGATGCTTGCCCATCCAGCGACGCAACCATGCATCGGCGGTCTTGCCCTCTAGCCACGATGGGGGCGCGAATTTGAGGAAGGCAAGCACGGCGGCGACACGCAAACGTTCGTCGATACGTAAGGGTTTGAAGAGCAGCAGTGACAGAGGTGAGTCGAGTTGCTCGATTTTGCCATCAATGAGGCAAGTCGAGCGCGGACGGAGCCATTCGAGGCGGTCGCCCAGTCCCAGGTCGTTGATAAGGTGAGTCGCGGTAGTATCTGAGCAGAAGAGGTGATGATAAAACTTTTCGAGCCACATCTGCTCGTCGTCATTGACGTGAAAACCTGCGGCGAGTCCACCCGCTAATGGCTCCTGCTCGAAAACCATCACCTGCTCGCCAGCCTGAGCGAGCCGATAGGCAACGGTGAGACCCAAT
>DAIQNC010000110.1:0-5640 GCA_036788655.1 Ktedonobacteraceae bacterium | reverse complement strand
GCATAATTCATATATAGCGAAATCCTTTTGAAGAGAATGTGTATGTAAAGTAAACGGGTGGGAATCACGTCACACCCTGGCAACCACTTGTTCGACGCCTATTCTATCATAAAAGAACAACGTATGTTATACTCAAACTTGTAGTTGTCCTGTTTATATAAGAATTTAGTCGGGATTGCGATGTATGACGAGAGCCTTCAATAAGCCTATTGTGTGTCCAATCGTCGTCGGGCGTCTGGCTGATGTCACAAAACTATACGAACTCGTAGACGAAGCTAGTAGTGGGCATGGGCAGATTGTTTTGATTTCTGGCGAGGCAGGAGTCGGTAAGTCCCGTTTGATAGAAGAGGTGAAAGCCTATGCCAGAACGCACAATTTCCAGGTATTTCAGGGAAATTGTTTTCAGGTGGATAGCTCGTACCCATATGCGCCGCTGCTCGACCTCTTACGTACATCGGTTGAACCGAATGCATATGACGCTGGTGTTGAACCAATCTTTCTGGAATTTGCGCGGCTTCTACCCGAATTGTCCTTCTCGTTAACAGAAACCCCATCCGAATTTTTATCTGACCCGGAGCAGAGAAAGCACCGCCTGTTCGCCGCGTTGACTCATTTTTTCAAAGAACAATCTCATCAGCGACCTGTACTCCTCATCATCGAAGACCTGCACTGGTGCGACGATATCAGCCTGGAGTTTTTTCAATCGCTTGCACGTCTATGTCGCAATCAAGCTATCCTGTTTCTTGCGACGTATAGAAGTGATGAAATCCAACCGAGTTTACAATACTTTCTCTCACAGCTGGATCGCATACGCATGTCTCAGGAACTCCGTCTGTCGCCTCTTTCACGTAGTGATATCGAAAAAATGCTGGATACGATGTTCTCTCTCTCCGACGATGAACGGTTACATCTGTTAGACCTCATCTATCCGCTTACCGAAGGCAATCCATTCTTCGCTGAGGAAGTGCTTACCTTGTTGATAGCACGTGATGAACTGCTGTTTGACAATGGCACATGGCACTATAAGCTCCTTATTGAGAAAAGAAATGAACGACTTCCCAATCTTACATTGCACGCTCGTAGTCTCAATCGTCTGGGCAACTGGCTGGTGAATACCGGACACATTCAAGAAGGAATTGAAGCGCATCAGGCGGCGTTGCACTTGTTTGAGACACAGTTGAACATGCAGGATATGGCGGAAACACTCGATTTGCTTGCTGTCGCATATGGTTTTGATGGGAATTCTGCCAGCGCGGTCAAAACGTTAGAAAGAGCAATCGAATTGTTCCGTCGTCTGGGCAATCAGCGAGGTCTACTTTCCAGTCTTGCATCAGGCTCTCTTGACTCAGCACCGGAAAAGATTATAACGACCGTCAGCCCCTTGAAAACACGTGATGAATGTATGCAGAATGTGCGAGAAGCCTTGCAACTAGCACATCAAACAAACTTGCAATCAGAACTTGCCTTTGTAGAATTTGTCGCGGCGCAAGTGTTGCTTTCTTTCGGTGAATTTGGTAACGCATTCGACCATGCACAAAAATCATTGCGTATTGCAACTGCTATCGAGCATCAACAATGGCTGACAGCGAGTTATGGAGCATTGGGACAACTATACCTTTTGCTGTTAGCACCTTCTCAGGCAATTTCTGCTTTGCGTCTCGGAATGATGTACGCGGAAACGCTCGGTTCCGCATTCTGGCATAGCTACCTGGCATCGTTTCTGGCACAGACGTATGTTCTTCAACGAGATTTCTCTTCTGCGGAAAAGTTACTCAAGAGCATTATGCCACGAGAGCAAGAGCCAGCGAATGCGGGAGAGCGGCATATAGCCTACATTTGGGGGGAACTTGCTCTTGCCGATGGCAGAACACTTGATGTTGTCTGCGCCGAACAACGCAGAGTCGCAACCCATTCCGCATCTCCTGGCTTTGAAGGGCAATGCCCTTCTCAAACTGCATCGATTGGAAGAAGCTACTTTCGCACTGGAAGAGGCGAAAAGAGGTGCGGAGCAGCGACAAGCACCGTCAATACGCTGGCGCATTCATTGTTCTCTGGGCCATGTCTCTTCCCTGCGCCACAAACATGAACATGCTCAACATGAATATGCGACTGCCAGAGGCATTATCATGAAGCTTGCGAAAACAATAGAGCAAGCCGATATACGCGACCATTTCGAGCAAGCAGCACTCCTAACGCTTGCATCGGAAAAGTCTTCACAGCCCCGTAAAGCAGCAACCGAAAAATATGATGGTCTCACCCCGCGTGAAATCGGGGTCTTACGCTACGTTGCCTATGGTTTGACCGACGCGCAAGTAGCGGAGAAGCTGGTAATCAGCCATCGCACCGTCCATTCACACCTTAACTCCATCTACAGCAAACTGGGCATCACTTCACGTAGCGCAGCAACGCGCTACGCTATCGAACACCACCTGGCGTAGGGCATCGAGCTATCAATCTTCATCATTATACACTTTGCTCATCCGCAAACGTTGACATTTATTTGTCAACCTCTTATGTTCTACATTGTATAGGTAATATAGAGTAGAGACTCGTCACCATCGAAGGCATTCACCCCCAAAAAGCGTAGAGAAAAATGCGCCAATCCGCTCATATGTTTTGCCCGTTCAACGAAGTACACTTCTGTCAGTGGTTCTCCGTTGTAGTAGCTCAACGAGTTCCATGTAGTGCCGTGATGTATCACGGCTGCTTGTACGCATTTTGTACGCCCGTGATACATCACGGCACTACATGGAACTCGTTGACCAATAAGAATCAGAAAGAGGTGATGAATGTCCACATTCCAGAAGAAGAGTTTTGAAGCTCCAGACGACAGCCGCACAGCCGAGCATATGAAGATGGAGATTGTCGATTTTGGCGATGGTGCTGTCGTGAGGATGACGTGCGAACCGGGTTGGCGATGGTCGGAGCATATGAGACCCATTGTGGGTACAGATAGTTGCCAGGGAACGCATTTCAGCTACGTTATAGCGGGACACTTCCGCACTCGTATGGATGACGGCACGATAGTCGATATCGGGCCGGGCGATGTCGCCATTACGCCGCCGGGTCATGATGCATGGGTGCTTGGAGATGAGCCATGCGTTCTTCTCGATTTCCAGGGCGTCAGCGGAAACAAATAGACTAGTAGGGGCGTAATTTATTGCGCCCGTCAGGAACGTTTGTAGGGGCGTAATTCATTGCGCCCGTCAGGGAACAAAGGAGTATTAAGATGAGCAGTAATTTACCATCGGGTCACACCGTCTTATTCGAGAATGACAAAGTACGTGTCCTTGATGTTCGCATTCCCCCCGGCGAGACGAGCGAGATGCACACGCATCCAGACAGTTTTGTCTATGCGCTCAGTTCCGCCAACGTCGTATTCTCCTTCCCAGATGGGACAAGCCGTAATGTCCACATCACGGAAGGCGATGGCAACTGGAATAACGCTATGACGCATGAAGTGAAGAATATTGGTGATACACTCGACTGGGGCATCATTTTCGAGTTGAAAAAGTAAGTGGAGTTCCGGTGTCCAACTATAAATAGTAACAAATAACGGCGAGATGTAGGGTCACGCTGTATCGATAGCTCACCTGCTTCATAAAGGTGAGCTATCGATACAGCGTGACCCTACATCTCGCCGTTCAGAGTTTTCAATCCTTATATCATAGATGACAACAGCCTATAATCAATCAGGCTACGTAGTTGATATGTGTATCGACAATCGTGTATACTTTCAAAAAACGTGATTCTGCACAAATTTTTAGAAAATGCCCCGTACCATAGCAAAGGAAAGCTAAGGAGTACACACGATGTCTGCCCCCGATAAACCGCAGAAAATAGCTGCCAACACTTATTTTGTACAAAAAAATTTGCAAGAAGAACTCACTCGTCTCGACTCACAAGACCAAATGCTGACAGGCAGCATCGGGGGGCCGATACCTGAGCAGCCCGAAACGTTTGCACCACGGAAGGTACTCGATGTCGGTTGTGGCACGGGTTCATGGCTCTTTGATGTTGCAAATGCCTATTCCTCTACAACTGAACTGGTGGGCATAGATATCAATCATGAAATGGTGAAGTATGCCTGCCATCAGGCAGAGAACCGACAACTTACGGAGCGTGTCCAGTTTCGGACTATGGATGCATTGAGCGTCCTGCATTTTCCCAACAGCTACTTCGATCTCGTTAATCAACGGCTCGGTGTCAGTTTCGTCCGTTCATGGGACTGGCTACCTTTATTGACAGAGTTCAGCCGTGTCACAAAGCACAAAGGCATTATAAGGCTGACCGAAAACGAATTTCTCATTGAGAGTAACAGTTCATCGCTCCGACAATTAAACGAGTTGACGCTCAAAGCGTTTTCAAGAGCAGGGCATACATTCGCAGAGACGAGCGAGGGCGTTACGGGCGAACTGGCGCGTCTGCTACAGCAAGCTGGTTTGAAAGACGTGCAAATGAGACGGTACGTCATGAGCTATCGCGCAGGAACTCCTGCTGTTCAGGTGTTTCATGATAATGCAAAACAGTTTTATCATGCTCTTATACCCTTCCTGCAAAAATGGGGTCAGCTACCATCTGACTACAACGATATCTATCAACAAGCCCTCAGCGATATCCTCAAACCAGACTTCGCGGCAGATTGGGGAAATGTAACCGCGTGGGGTCATGTTCTGTAGGGGTCTTAATTTATCACACCCTGGTGACCCTATTACGAATGTCCAATTTATTTCGTCAAGGTTCATCACTACACCTTGCTCGCCCTATAGAACGTGGGGACGAACAATGGTATAATGAGACTCAATGACCCATACGGAATTGCGATTGGCGGAGAGAGGATTTTATAACATGGCAATGTTCGATAGCCTGACAAAAAGGCTTGATGGAATATTCAGTAATCTGAGCGGACAGGGAAGATTAACCGAGGATGATGTGAATGCCGCGCTCAAAGAGGTGCGTATCGCGCTGATTGAGGCGGATGTGAATTTGAAAGTAGCTCGCGGTTTCGTTGAGCGTGTGCGCGAGAAGGCGATTGGCTCTAATGTGATGGGGAGCCTGTCTCCCGCGCAGCAGGTACTCTCGATTGTAAACGAAGAATTGATCGAGATGCTCGGCGGCGAGGATGGGAGCGCGAACAAGCTAGATTTAGGTGGGACGCCACCGAACGTGATTATGCTTGTCGGTCTGCAAGGTGCTGGTAAGACGACGCTTGCTGCGAAGCTGGCGAAGTACCTGATGAAACAGGGGCAGCGACCATTGCTCGTAGCGGCAGACATGTATCGACCCGCTGCCGTCACTCAGTTGAAGACGCTCGGCAAGCAGGTTGGCGTTCCGGTTTATTCGGAGCCACAGGGTGCGAATCCGGTTGATATCTGTGTAAATTCGTTGGCTTACGCACGTGAACAAGCATGTTCGGTCGTAATTCTCGACACTGCCGGGCGTCTAAATATAGACGAACGCATGATGAATGAGGTGATGAGCATTCGTGAGCGCGTGCATCCACGCGAAGTGCTGCTCGTCGCCGATGCTATGACGGGCCAGGAAGCGGTGCGTGTTGCGGACGACTTCAACAAAGCTGTTTCGCTCACAGGCATGGTTTTGACGAAGATGGATGGCGATGCTCGCGGTGGTGCGGCCCTC
>DAIQNC010000109.1:3883-9002 GCA_036788655.1 Ktedonobacteraceae bacterium | reverse complement strand
TCACGTCACAACATGAGGGTCGTCGATGAATATTATTTACGGCTCCACAATGAGAATGCGGTAGCGACCGTCAGGAATGTTGCCGCCGCGAGGCTTGCGACGAAACCGGCAACGATATTGTCCTGCGGCAACTTGGGCTTCTCCGGCAGGTTGTAGACCGAAGGACGGTCTGTCAAGAGGAAGAAGGCATTGAGGTTGCCAACGCTCGTATCCTCATCGACGCCGTAGAGGTAGGCCGCCGTCTCGCCGCGCTCATGAAGCGCACCGACACGTTTCCTTGCTCTTTCACGCAACTCGTCCACGTCGCCAAACTGTATCGAGGCTGTCGGACATGCCTTCGCACACGCTGGCTCGATACCTTCCTTCTGTCGGTCATAGCAGAGTGTACACTTTGCGGCAAGACCACTCGTTTCGTTCAGCCCGATGACACCGAAGGGACACGAAGGAACACAGTAGCCGCAGCCGTTACACACATCCGGTTGCACATAGACATCGCCGAACTCGTTGCGAATGAGCGCACCCGTTGGACACGCTTCCAGACAACCAGGATTAGCGCAATGCTTGCACACATCGCTCATCATCAGCCAGTTGACGGTCTTGCCCGTTCCTAACGCATCACGTGGCTTCTCGACAAAGGCGACATGCCGCCACGTGGTCGAGGAAAGAGCAACGGTATTATCGTAACTGTGACCCGAAAATTTATAGCCATCGGCAGGAAGCTGGTTCCATTGCTTACAGGCTACCTCGCACGCTTTGCAGCCGATGCAGAGCGTGGTATCAGTGAAAAATCCATGCTGACCCATTTGTTCTCATTCCTCTCGTTCCGAGTGCCAACGCTGCTTCTCAGCTAGCTTCGCTCAGGCACTCGGAGAAGAAGCCTCTCTGCTTACGGCTTCTCACGTGCGACAAAACTACCATCTTCGTTTGGATGATCGCGGCGACCAGGGCGTATATTACAGGTAAATGCCTTCGCATCGTGCATACCTACATTGCGGTCTGCTACCAGCAGCAACAGGTCGTTGGCGATATCACCCGTGACGACACCTGCATAGCCCCAGTGGAACGGCAGACCGATTTGATGCACTGTGCGCCCCGCAATTTGTAGCGGTTGGATGCGCCTCGTGACCATCGCTTTCGCCTCGACCTCGCCACGTTTCGTCCATATCGTCATCCAATCACCCTGCTTAATGCCCTTCTCAGCCGCGAGTTGCTCACTAATTTCCGCGAACAACTCCGGTTGCAGTTCGGAGAGCCAGGGAAGCCAGCGCGTCATTGCCCCACCCACATGATGTTCAGTGAGTCGATAGGTCGTGATGACGTAGGGGAATTCGGGCGTATCGACACCGTTTTGCGGATTGTCTGGCCTGTTCCAGTAGATCAACACGGGATCATGTGTCTGCTTTGGATAAAGCTGATTATGCACAGGTGACTCAACTGGCTCATAATGTGTCGGTAGAGGCCCATCGGTCAGGCCGCTTGGCACAAAGAGGCGGGCGCGTCCTTCGGGATTCATGGTGAATGGGTCTGCACCCGAAAGGGCGGCCATACCACTACCGTTGGGATCACCTTTCTTCGTTGGAGGCTTCGTTAGCTCGAAATCGGGAACATCATAGCCAACCCAGTGACCTTTCGTACCATCGCCGTTGTCATGGTCGGGATCCCACCACACGTACTTCTTACGCTCCGACCAGGGTTTACCATCCGGGTCTGCTGAGGCACGGTTGTAGAGAATGTGACGGTTGGAAGGCCACGTAAAGCCCCAGTCAAGACTTACATACTTGTCAGGGTTGCGATGACGCGAGACGTTATCTCCCTCTTTCGGCATCATCCCACTGAAAATCCAGCAACCACATGCTGTACTACCGTCATCTTTCAATGAGGTAAAGGTTGGCACGACTTTCTGGTCGGCGATGGTATAGCCGTTGATTTCCTTGACGATATCGTCCACGACGGGTTCCCGTTTTTCCCCCTCGCGGCGATAGGGCCAGTAGAGCTTCTGAATAGGCTCATCACGCTTCTTTGTGCTATTCGCGTACATCTTGTGGAGACGCTCGTACAATTCGGCTATGAACCAGTTCTCTGAACGTGCATCATCGGCTGGCTCGATAGCCTTATCGCGCCACTGAATGAGACGTTGCGTATTGGTAAAGCTGCCCTCTTTCTCCACATGCGAGGCGGCAGGCAGGAAGAACACCTCAGTCTTAATATCCTTTGGATTGATGCCGGGACGTTTCCAGTAACATGCCGTTTCTACGTCGTAAAGGTCGCGTATCACCATCCAGTCGAGATGCTCCATAGCGGCACGATGGAAACCAGCGTTGACGCCACCAGCCGCCGAGTTCTGGCCCAGGAAGAAAAAGCCCTTGATCTGATCATCCTTCATATTGACGAAGAGTTGCAGGTCTGAATAGTTACCCGAAATCTTCGGCAAGTAATCGTAGCCCCAGTTGTTTTCTTTTGTGGCGGCATCACCATACCACGCCTTCATCAAGCTGACGAAGTATTTGGGATAATTCGTCCACCAGCCCGTTTCCTGCGCGTTATGATCCATGTACGTTTCGTAGTCGAACTCTTCACGCAGTGCGCTCGGCATCGTGAGATAGCCCGGCAACAGGTTGTAGAGCGTCGGGATATCGGTAGACCCCTGGATGTTGGCGTGACCACGCAGAGCCATAATGCCACCACCGGGTCGCCCCATATTGCCCAGCAGCAGTTGCAGAATGCCAGCAGTACGAATGATTTGTACACCAATTGTGTGCTGCGTCCAGCCAACGGCATAACAGAAGCTTGTCGTGCGCTCGCGCCCGGAGTTTTTCACCAGTGTATCGGCGATTTTGTGGAACATGTCTGGCGGCACACCCGTCACTTTCTCGACCATCTCCGGTGTGTAGCGCGAGAAGTGGCGTTTCAGGATTTGCAGTACACAACGAGGGTCTTGCATCGTCTCATCGTGCTGTATCTCACTTGGATGGGCATGGAACAACAGCCCTTGCCCTTCCTGCGTGTCAGGCATAGTCTGTTGCTCGCTATGAGAACGCGAATCGGTTGATTTACGGCTCGATGTACTCTTCTGCTCAGGATGCTGTGCATCCCGTCCTTGCTCTTTATGCTTCTGGGCCTCTGGCGTTAGTTTATATTGCCAGCTTTCGGTATTGTAAGAATCTTTTTTCTCATCAAGGCCGGAGAAGAGGCCATCGAGGTCTTCTGTATCCTTGAAGTCGTCGTTGATAATAGCAGTGGCATTGGTGTATGCCTTGACATACTCCTTAAAGTAGAGGTCGTTCTGGAGAATATAGTTGATGATACCGCCGATGAAGGCAATATCTGTACCTGCACGAATAGGAGCGTATATGTCCGCCATCTGCGAGGTGCGCGAGAAGTGCGGATCGACGTGAATAATGGTTGCACCGCGCTCCTTCGCCGCCATGACCCAGCGGAAACCAACGGGGTGCGCCTCAGCGAAGTTACTCCCTTCGATGAGAATACAATCACTATTCTCTAAATCTTGTTGAAAATTGGTGGCGGCTCCTCGCCCAAAGCTTGATCCGAGACCCGGAACAGACGCGCTGTGTCATATCCGTGCCTGATTTTCGATACCCACCATTCCTAAAGAGTGAAAGAATTTCGTGATAAGATAGTTTTCTTCGTTATCGAGTGTGGCCCCACCAAGTGAACCTATCGCTGTCGTATGGTTGAGCAGATGCCCATTCTCATCTTTTTCCTGGAACGTGGCCTCGCGTGTCTCATAGATGCGTTCCGCGATACGATCCATCGCCCAGTCAAGCGGCTTCTCTTCCCATTCTGTCGCATAAGGGGCGCGGTATTTGACCTTCGTCCAGCGACGCCGATTGATATCGAGTTGATAGCTGGCACTCCCCTTCGGACAGAGGCATCCCTGGTTAATAGGCCCATCGGGATTGCCCTCGATGTCAATTACCTTGTTATCCTTGACATACACCAGTTGAGCGCAGCCAACAGCGCAGTAGGGGCAGACGCTATGAAACACCTTCGCGTCGTGGGTACGCGGTTGCAGGTGTTTTGTGCGTTCGCTCGGTGGATTGGGAACGAGGCCGACATGTGTCTTTATCGTTTGAGCGACGCTACCGGGGGAGAGACGTTCAGCAAGTTTGCCAAACGCTGTTGCAAATACAACCATAGAATAGCTCCATCTTTCTATTCGCTACTATCTGCCATATTTCATTATATCGCAATGCGACAAATAATATGTCCAGACTTGTGTGCAAACACGAGCAGGCAGTTTGCATGTAACACGAAAGAAGTGATGAGAATGTTTCAAACTCTATTGACAGTAATCACATGGAGATATACTATAAGGTCGGGATTTCTATAAGAGGGGAATATGATGAATACGACTCCACGCCGTCTCGGTAAATATGAATTGCAGGAGCCACTGGGACGCGGTGGCATGGCAGAGGTATGGAAGGCTCTCGATACACAACTGCGTCGTACCGTTGCCATTAAGCTGCTCCATGCGAATTTGCAGGCAGACCCTGATTTTATGACGCGCTTTATGCACGAGGCGCAGGTCATCGCTGCGCTACGCCACCCAAATATTGTGCAAATTTATGACTTTCACATTGCCGAAAATGCTCAAGGTAATGCCAATGATGCCAATACAATTGCCTATATGGTCATGGAGTATATCAAAGGACAGACATTAGCGACGTATATACAGAATACCTCTCATCGCAAACTTTTCCCTTCTGCAGAGACTATCGTGCGTCTTTTCACGCCAATT
The DNA here is from genome assembly GCA_036788655.1 of Ktedonobacteraceae bacterium. GTDB lineage: Bacteria > Chloroflexota > Ktedonobacteria > Ktedonobacterales > Ktedonobacteraceae > JBBQVS01. Next base: position 4,243 of record DAIQNC010000109.1, on the reverse strand, counting down.
AGTTCCGCTCTCGACTATGCGCATCATCAAGGCACAATTCACCGCGATATCAAGCCTGCCAATATTCTGCTCGACCAGGATAACACGAGCCGTAACCCGATGGGCGAACCTATCCTCTCAGACTTCGGCCTCGCCAAACTGCTCAATGCAGAGTCGCAGACGCTGACAGGCATGGTCTTCGGCACACCGCTCTATATTTCACCCGAACAGGTACAGGGCAAATCTGTCAGCAACCGCTCAGACCTCTACGCGCTCGGCGTCATCCTCTACGAAGTCTTCACGGGCGAACGCCCCTTTCAAAGCGACAGTTTGACGGGCATCATGTTACAGCATATCAACGAGATTCCGAAAGCTCCGTAT
>DAIQNC010000109.1:0-3873 GCA_036788655.1 Ktedonobacteraceae bacterium | reverse complement strand
CATCAATCCCCGATTGCCACAGGCTCTCTCGCCTGTCCTTCTCAAGAGTCTCGCTAAGAAGCCAGAAGATCGCTATGCCAGTGCATCGGAAATGATTGCAGACGTGGCAAAGGCACTGGGGGTAGCTGTTCCCATCGAATTGCAGCAATCTATCGCGTTGCGACACGTGCAACCAGCATCTTCTCCCACCTCGAATCGCCCTTCGGCACATGGCATAGAGGAGGCCGCTACAATACGCGAATCGGAGCCATTCGCACTGAATGATTATAAGACAGCACCAACACCTTCCGTCAGGATAGCAAATAAAGGCAATCCAACCAGTTCGCCGGGGAACATTCCCGTGCCAGCCTTCGACGCTCGTGACCAGCAGCTGATGTCTGCGGAAACCATCGCATCACCAGAACCAGAAGTCAACACACCTGCACGAGAACGCTATACTCCACAGGGGACACAGATAGAACAGAGGGGAGTGCGAGAACAGGGCGCCGACACACCTCTTCCTGCGCCTCCACCGCCAATTGTGCCACAGCAGCCGATCACGCCAGCACAACCGACGCCACCGCCAGCACGTAAGCGACGACGCGGATTGCTCATTGCTGCCATCGTCATCCTCGTTTTGCTCATCATCGGCTCAGGCACGACAGTCTTGCTCCTGTCAAACAATAACGCTGCAAATGCATCCGTCGGTTCGGCTTCCTTCGTCAGTAGTGGAAAAGTCAACGAGACGACGAATCAGGGCGCGAACGACGAATTTCAAATAAATCTGCATAATATCTCTGCTCCACCGTCAGGCAAGAGCTACTATGCATGGTTGATGGCGGACAGTTCTCAGGTCGAGGGGGCAGCACTATTACTTGGCAAGCTCTCCGTCAACAATGGCACAATAAACTTCATGTATCCTGGCGATGCACAGCACACCAATTTGCTCGCCACATACAGTAGTTTCCTTATCACAGAGGAAGATGCGAATACATCCCCTGTCGCGCCAACGCCTGACAAAACGCAGTGGAAATACGCTGCCAGCATTCCTCAGACCATCCCAACAGGCCAGAAATTTAGTCTCCTTGACCATCTACGCCACCTGTTAACGGATGACCCAGATTTGCAACATCTGCATACGCCTCTCCCCGGTGGCCTCGCCATCTGGACGTACCGCGATACGCAGAAACTCGCTTTCTGGGCCAACGACGCCTTGAATAACTGGAAAACGCAAAATTTCGCGGTCACGCATAAGCGCGTCATCGAGACGCTGGACTACCTGGATGGCTCGCAGTTGGTAGCAAAGGATGTACCAACCGGGACTCCGCTCATGGCTGACCCTTTGCCTTCACAGGTTCCCTTGCTGGCACTACAACCGAATCAGCAACCACCCGGCTACCTCCAACACGACGCAACGCACCTGAATGGTGTGGTAGATTCGCCTGGCGCAACGCAAGCCCAGAAAACCCTTGCCGCACAAATAGATATATTGCTCAGTAAATCTCAGGTGGCGATGATACAAGAGCGGAAGGATGCTATCCAGCTAGCAAACATGAGCAACGTTCAACTTTCGCAATCAACGACACAACCGATTCTGCAAGATATGTTCACACAGGCAAACGAAGCCTTCACTCGCACACCCAACTACCTCACCAATCCGAGTCAGGCGACGGGCGGTATCGCTGTTGTGTATGAGGATATTCAGAAGCTGGCAATGTTTAATGTGACACCGTATAAGTAGGGATAAGCAAGGGCTAGATTGGTGAAGTGGGAAAGGGTGTAATGAATTATACCCGTACATATTAGCGTCCTTGCTGCATTTCTCGTAGGGCAAGGGGTGTAATGAATTATACCCGTACAGGGTTTGATTGCTCCGAAAATCCTTGATACCGAAACATTCATCATACGTTGCGTTCCAACAACGAAGAAATGTACGGGTATAATTCATTACACCCCTTCCCACTCCACCAATCTTCGTCGCACTCGATTATGTACGGGTATAATTCATTACACCCTGCTCGCCTACTCCAAATGTTCACCATTGCATGCCCTCTCTAACCAAACCCTTACATTCCCCTGTCATACTCCTATCGTATAACGATAGAAAATTATCTATTCGTAATGTGACGATTACGAAAGTGAGAGAGGGGATATAGCGTGAAACCTGTTACGGTACAGAACGAGAACATACATACCCATCTTCCAGAGAGCAATGTGCGTGGTGGCCCTATTACCACAACTGAGATTGATGTCGAGGGACTTGAGCGCGACCTGCGGCAGGCTATCAGTGGCGAGGTGCGTTTCGATAGTGGCAGTCGCGCTCTGTATGCGACAGATAGCTCGCAGTATCGACAGGTTCCGATTGGGGTTGTGCTACCGAAGAGCGTCGATGAAGTGATTGCCACTGTTGCTCTATGCCATCAATATCAGGCTCCGATTGTGATGCGTGGCGGTGGTACAAGTCTCGCTGGGCAGGGATGCAACGTCGCTGTCCTCATCGACCTCTCGAAGTATATGCATGATATCGTGAATATCGACCTCGATAAGAAACAGGCACGAGTCCAACCGGGTCTCATTCTCGACCATCTCCGTGAACAGACGGAGCCGCATCATCTCACATTTGCGCCAGACCCTGCCACGCACAATCACTGCACATTCGGCGGCATGATTGGCAATAATTCCTGTGGCACACATTCGGTCATGGGCGGCAAAACCGTTGAGAATACCGATGAACTCGACATTCTGACCTACGATGGACTACGAATGCGCGTTGGTCAAACGAGCGACGAAGAACTTGAGCAGATTATTCAAGAGGGCGGCAGACGCGGCGAGATTTACAAACGGCTTCGAGACTTGCGCGATAAGTATGCTGACCTCATTCGCAAGAACTATCCGAAGATTCCGCGCCGTGTCTCCGGCTATAACCTCGACCAACTCCTCCCTGAAAACGGCTTCAACGTCGCTAAAGCCCTTGTTGGCACTGAAAGTACCTGTGTGATTGTATTAGAAGGCACAGTTCGCCTCATCTATAGTCCACCCGTGCGCATGTTGCTTGTCCTCGGCTATCCCAATTCCTATATCGCCGCCGACCACGTACCGGAAATTCTGTCCTATAAGCCAACAGCACTTGAAGGTTTCGATAAAGACCTTGTGAACGATATGAAGCGGAAAAATCTGTATCCAGGCTATGCTTCACTGTTGCCGGGGGGCGATGGCTGGCTACTCGTCGAGTTCGGCGGAGACACCGAGCAGGATACGAAGGCTCAGGCGCAGAAGTTGATGAATGACTTCAAGGAAAAAGACAACGCGCCCGATATGAGGCTCTTCGAGAAAAAGGAAGATCAAGAGAAGATATGGGACATCCGCGAATCTGCCCTTGCCGATACCGCCTTCGTACCAGGGAGAAAGGCAACATGGCCCGGCTGGGAAGATGCTGCCGTTCCACCAGATAAGCTAGGAAACTACCTGCGCGACTTCCGTAAATTGCTCGACAAATTTGGCTACAGGAGCGACCTGTATGGTCATTTCGGACAGGGATGTGTGCATACTCGTATCGACTTTGACCTCGTGACCGCCGAAGGTATCGCGCATTATAAACAGTTCGTCACTGAGGCCGCGCATCTCGTGGTTGCATACGGCGGTTCGCTCTCAGGCGAGCATGGAGATGGTCAATCACGTGCCGAATTTCTTCCCATCATGTTCGGAGATGAGCTGATGCAGGCATTCCGTGAGTTCAAATCTATCTGGGATCCCGATTGGAAGATGAATCCCGGCAAGATTATCAACGCTTATCCCGTCGATCAAAATCTGCGTCAAGGCACGGACTACAATCCACTTCCAGTGAAGACGCACTTCAAATTTCCTGATGACAATGGAAGTTTCGCCCATGCTACG
>DAIQNC010000108.1:8568-9007 GCA_036788655.1 Ktedonobacteraceae bacterium | reverse complement strand
CATAGTGATAGGGAATGAAGAGCGTGTCGGGCCGAATAGTGGGAACGACGAGTGCTTTGAGTTCCATTGAGCCGCGTGGAGTACGCACACGCACGATTTCGTCGTTGACGATGCCCAGTCGTTCGGCGGCCTGTGGGTGAATCTCGACCCAGGGTTCAGGAGCCTGCGAATTGAGGTATCCCAGACGGCGCGTCTGATTGCCACTGAGGTATTGATAGACGACGCGACCAGTTGTGAGGCGGAAGGGGAAGTCTGGCCCCGGCTCCTCGGCTGGCGGCTGATAGGGTATGGGGAACATTTTGGCTTTGCCATCTTTATGCCCGAAGCGTTCCGTGAATAGGCGTGGTGTACCTGGGCTATCAAGCGTTGGACAGGGCCAGAAGACGCCGCCCTGCTCATCAATTTTTTCCCAGGTGATGCCGTAGTAGTCGGAGACGCC
>DAIQNC010000108.1:0-8558 GCA_036788655.1 Ktedonobacteraceae bacterium | reverse complement strand
ACCCTTTGAAGCTTCGCGCAGTTCGTTCCAAATGTCGAGGGCGGATTTGAACTGGAAGAATTGACCACGCCCCAGACGTTCTGCAAGCTCACAGACGATTTCCCAGTCACGCTTGGCCTCGCCCGGTGGGTCGGCGGCGGCGTTTATTTTGATGACGCGCCCTTCAAGGTTGGTGGTTGTGCCTTCATCTTCGCACCAGACTGTGCCAGGTAGCACGACATCGGCGAGTTCTGCCGTTTCGGACATGAAGAAGTCTACGACGACGAGCAGTTCAAGATTATCGAGAGCGCGTTGCACCACTGCGTTGTCGGGGAGCGAGACCATCAGATTCGAGCAGACGACCATGCAACTTTTGATTTCGCCATCAGCCATCAGATGAACCATTTCGGTTGCCGCAGCCCCTTCCCAGGGTAGTTCGCTTTCAGGGATGCCCCAGAAGTTAGCGACATGTAGACGCTCCTCTGGCACGTCGATGTGGCGATAGCCGGGAAGCTGATTTGCTTTCTGCCCGACCTCGCGTCCTCCTTGCCCGTTGCCCTGACCCGTGACCATCATCGTGCCACTTCCAGGCTTGCCCACCTGACCACGTGCGAGGGCGAGATTGGTACAGGCAAGGCAAGTATCGACGCCATGTGTGCTATGCTCGATGCCACGTGCGTGCATGATGAGCGAACTGGCGGCGCGACCATAGAGGCGAGCGGCGGCGAGGATGCGGTCAGCCGGAACACCTGAAAGCTCCTGAGCATATTCTGGTGTATACGGCTCGACCATATCGCGTACCTGCTCCCAGCCATTCGTGCGCTCATTCACATAGTCTTCATCAACCAGCCCATCCTTGATGACCTGACGCAATATCGAGTTAATAACGGCGATATCGGTGCCGGATTTCACGGGCAGCCAGAGGTCGGCGGTACGTGCCAGTGGCGTCTGGCGTGGATCGAGAACAATAAGTTTTGCTCCCTTATCACGCGCCTTCCATATCCATTGCATCATGACGGGGAAACACTCGGCGACGTTGACTCCGACAGCAAGAATACAGTCTGTCAGAGGAATGTCGGTCATGGGGAGCGGCGAGCGATCAATGCCGAAGGCCCGTGCGTAGGCAGAAGCAGACGAGGACATGCAGAGGCGTCCATTGTAGTCGATGTTGCGTGTTCTAAGCCCGACACGTGCAAATTTGCCCATGATGTAGCATTTCTCGTTGGTCATCGAGGAGCCACTATAGATGGAGACCGTATCGCGTCCATAATCGGCCTGTAGCTGTTTCCAGCGCGTCACGATGTAGTCGAGAGCCTCATCCCAGGTCGCTCGCTCAAGTGTTCCACCTTTGCCGCCTCGCCGAATGAGTGGGTAGTGCAGTCTATCAGGATGATTCACCTGCTGATAGGCGACGACGCCTTTGGGACAGAGGGAGCCGCGATTATGTGGGAAGTCGCGTGCCTCGACGCCGATGACCTTTCCGTCCAATACTTTCAAATTCATGCCGCACTGCACACCGCAGAACGCGCAATGCGTCGGCACGAGTTCTTCCGGTATGCGTGTTGCCTTGCGCCAGCCAGATTCGGGTCTGCCATTGGACTCGAAATCGTAGTTGAATGCGCGTTTCGGATCGAAGAAATCTTTGTTTACCGACATAGTATCCTCTTCCCGTGTAAGATAATGAACGTTCGCTTTTATGCTCGCCTTCCATGTTGTGTCGTGATGTATCACGCCTGTGCATATCGGCTTCTCGCAGCCGTGATACATCACGACACAACATGTTTATAAGAAGCGTTTGCCCATGAGTTCATAGTAGGCTGTACCACGCAGAATGCGTTTACAGGTTGGGCAATAATCTTGCAGTTTGCCACGATTATTGCCTAAGTCGTAGTCCTGGCCGAGGTCGTGTAAGACGCCTTTCAGGTCGGTGATGAATTGTTGTGACGGTAGATCAGTTCCACAGCGTTTACACACCTCGGCTTGTTGTTTTTGTTGTTGTGGCTGTGGCCCGTAGAGTTCCACATCCTGATTGACGGTCTGATAGAGCGTGACGCCGATACTCGCGGGTCGCTGAATGATATGGAAGAACTTGCCGAAGGGAATAGAGATGAGCCATGCTACGACAATAACTTCGTGTGTGAGCGAGAGGAACCAGTAGAATCTGCCGCCCCACCAGAGGGATGAGGCGGTGAGGGCTAGACCCGTAACCGCAATAGAGAAGAGCAACACAACAGGTACAAGGTCGAATCCGTAGCGTTGAATGGCGAGCAAGCCAGCATCGGTGAGCCGCCGCCAGAAGACGATAGACAACCCGATGAGGAGCAGCACAGCACTAAAATCAAGCCCGTGAAAAAGTAAGAAGCCAGCACCTGAACGGATAGGGAAGATGAAAAGTGGAATGCCGAAGAACCATGCTCTGTAGAGACCGTGCGGCAAGAGCGTGAAGTGTAGCCAGCCGAAGGTGAGCGGAAACGTTATCAGCAGCGAGAGAATGACGCCCCAGAAGATACACAGGTGAGCAACCCAGCGTATCGTGCTGCGCTTACGAATGAATGTCTGCGCAAGAATATCCGTCCACCATGCTTTCGGAATGAGGAAGGTGTAGTGGCGGAAGTTTTTCCAGGAAAGAAAATTGACCCATCCTGCGCGAAAATATCGCCATGTCGGAGGACGCCCTAGCCAGAGTGTATAGCGGTACACGAGTGCGGCCAGAGCAAACACAGAGGCAACGGCATAGCCGATGAGGGCGGAGTCGAAGTCGCGCAAACCACGCGAGCCAATCACAATGAGAACGATGAGAATAGCCGCCGCCAGTAGCGCAAGGATTGTTGCGATTGGACGAGGGTTGCGTACATTTGTCCCAGCCGTGTCTTTCGTCGCTGTGGTATTTTTGGTATCTCCTGTGTCTTGTACGAGCATAAGGCTTCTCCTTATTCCTTACGTCTATTGGTGAAATAGCAGGTAACTGAAACACGCCACAAAAGCGTATGTTGTTACAGTTTTGCAAGTGAGAGGACTCCCAATAGTTCTCGATAAAGTATATACTAATTGATGATTAAGACATTGTGACAAAAGTCGCATCGACTCTGCAATAAAGCTATTGAACAGAGTGCATAGACGTGATAAATCACCGCACTACAGATAACGGGGAATGCCGTGTAGTGCTGTGGCGTTGCGAACTGCTTTGACTATCGCACGTGCGAGCGTCTCGGCAGCTTGCCATCCAATCTGGCTAACGAGGTAGGCGCGTTCACCTGTTCCAGCTAAAATCGGCTCACGTGGGCCGAGGGCAAGCGCGAAGACGGTATCGCCATCGAACATAGTGTGCGAGGGACGAATGGTCTGTGCAAGTCCATTGTGAGCCATCTGTGCAACTTTGTTCACCTCTTCTTTCGTCAGTGATGCGCTGGTAGCGACGACAGCGATGGTAGTGTTGCCAAACGGGTCAGGGGACGTGGGCGGTGTTGCCGAAAGGCTACGTTCTAAAGGATTGCGCGGCACGGCGATGTCCTGTCCCGTCTGTGGGTCTACAATGTTGCCGAAGGCATTGACGGCGACAATTGCGCCAACCAGCGTTCCATCGGGTAGTTGTGAGCTTGCCGAACCAAGTCCACCTTTGATTGCGAGTGCTGGTGAGAGCATTTTGGCAACGGTTGCACCCGTTCCTGCCCCTACTGTTCCTTGAGCTACGGCCTCATCTGTCGCATTTTGACAGGCACGATAGCCAGCAGCAGCGTCTGGTCGAATATCGGGTGAGCCGAGTGCCAGGTCGAAGATAGCGGCGGCAGGCACAATCGGTACATGTGCCACGCCCGTATCGTAGCCGATACCCTGCTCTTCCAGGTAGTACACGACGCCGCTTGCCGCATCCAGACCGAAGGCACTGCCGCCTGTAAGCAGAACGGCATTGATTTCGTTGACCACATGCATCGGGCGTAGCAGGTCTGTCTCGCGTGTTGCGGGTGCGCCACCACGTACATCGACACCCCCGACTGCTGGTGGTGTGCAGAGAATTACGGTACAGCCCGTACCAGCCTCAAGGTTCGTATCGTGTCCAACATGAATACCGGGGATGTCGGTGATGTCGTCATGCATAAATATAAGCGTCCTTCTGTAGGGGCGTTATTCCATAACGCCCAAACGCCCAGATACCCTAACACCTATATTATACATGGACTATTCCAGATAAATGTTTGATAGGGAAACCAGGGCGTTATTCTATAACGCCCCTACCAATTAATATCGGGTATTGCTCGTCGCAATCGAGTCATTGTCTGCTCAACGCTTTCTTTGTCGTTGTAGACACCTGAACCAGAGACGAGCAGGTTGGCTCCAGCACGTACTGCATTGGCGATAGTGGCTTCATGAATGCCGCCATCGACCTCGATATCACAATGTAGCCCACGTTCTTGAATGATTTGACGTAGGCGAGCGATTTTGGGCAGCATTTCGGGAATGAACTCTTGCCCACCGAAGCCGGGGTTGACGGTCATGATGAGTACCATGTCGAGCAAAGAAAGAATGTCTTCGAGCATGACAAGAGGCGTCGATGGCGTGAGTGCGATGGCGGCCTGTTTTCCAGCGCGTTGAATTTGCTGTACAAGTCGGTGCAGATGTGGACTGGCCTCTTGATGCACGATGATGACATCGGCTCCAGCCTTTGCGAAGATGTCGATGAAGGCTTCTGGATTGCTAATCATCAGGTGCGCTTCGAGTGGAAGTGAGGTGCAGCGTCGCACCGCTTCCACGATCATCGGCCCCATCGTGATATTCGGGACGAAATGGCCGTCCATCACGTCAATTTGAATGCGTTGCGCTCCTGCTCGCTCCACGTCGCGCACCTGGTCGCCCAGGCGCGTCATGTCTGCGGAGAGAATAGAGGGGACAATGCCAATCATTGCACTGCTTCCTTTTGTGCTTTTGTGAGTTTCGCGGCTGCCTGCGTATCGAGCATCCACGTCACTTCGCCTTTTTCCGGGCGCACAATCTGGGCCGGATACTCCTCTGGATTGTAGTTTCCCTCAAGGACGGCCTGTACCGCATCCTGCTTTTCTGCGCCTGTGACGAGGAAGAGGATGTGTGAGGCGGCGTTGAGGATACGTGGCGTGAAGGTGAGGCGTGGTGGAGGTGGCTTGGGAACGGTGACGGGCATCACGACACGCTGCTGCTCGTGAAGCGAGGGCTGATGTGGGAAGAGTGAGGCGGTATGTCCCTCTGGCCCCATTCCAAGCTGAATCAGATCGAAGACAGGAACGCCATCCGTGCCAAAACTGCGCTGCATTTCCTGCGTATAGGCGTATGAGGCGGCATTGTGGTCTGGCTGGTCTGCTGGCATTCGATGGACCTGATTGGCAGGAATAGGAATGTGTGAGAGCAAGACCTCTTGTGCCATATGGAAGTTACTTTCCGGGTCATCTGGTGGAACGCATCGCTCATCAGACCAGAAGATATCGACGAGGGCCCAGTCGATTTGACCACTATACGGTTCGCTACCAAGTAAGCCATAGAGTTTTTTCGGCGTGGAGCCGCCGGAGAGGGCGATGGTGAACCGCCCACTTGCCGCGATAGCCTCGTTCGCCAGTTGCACGATGTATCGCGCAGCCTCATGGCTTAACGTATCGCTATCAGGATATATCTGGATAGACATACAATTTGCCTTTCAACATATACAGGGGCGACATATCGCTCCCAATAATTGCATACACAGAAGACACGCTATGCATGATGGAAGTGATACATCGCACCCTCAATCAAATTTGTCCCAGTAGGGGCGTTATTCTATAACGCCCTGAAACTGCTCTGAACACCTACCAGCCAGGGCGTTATAAACGATGGTTAACAAATGAAGTTGGATACGTCGTAGGGACCGATTTATTATGTCCATGTGTGGATGGCTGCTCTGCTCGCACGGACGTGATAAATCGGTCCCTACGACGTATCCAGATTATTTCGTCAAGGTTCATACATAACGCCCCTACGATGTTGCCAGCAGATCGTCAACCTCTTGTAGGGTCTGCTCATACAGTGTGTCGCGGGTGACGATCTCTAGCTCATCGTGGAGCAGGTCGCTGGACTTGCGAGACGCCGCCATTGTCACGGTGCGTTGTGGGCGTGTCTTTTGCGGAAGCTCAACGGCAGTTATGACATGTTCGGGGTCGTCATCCTCACGATCAATCACGAATGTTGCGCGTTTCTCATCCAGATCACTTGTTAAACGGACGAGGCAGAGCGAGCCTGACTGAATATGCGGTTGAACTCGTGGACGAATGTAAATGTAGCCACGCACAACCGATGGAAGTGTGCCAGTTCTGCGCCCACTGGAACGACCACTCAATGTGCCAGTGGGACGTTTCAGCGACCATGTATGTGTTCCAACGTGAGCGGTATTCTCCGCATCCGGGCCTTCTTCGGGAAGCAACTGCCAACCGAGGCGCGTCTTGAGCCATGCGGCGAGCAACAGCGCACTGGTAGCATTCGGTGCTGTATCAGTATTGGGAGACATTGAATGCTCGATGTCGATGCGATTCAGGCCACTCAGGTACGGCGTATACTCGGATGAGTCGAAAAACTGAGCGACGAGTTCGCGCCAGCGTGTGAGGCGTCCCCAGTTGAGATCGCTCACGGCACTGTTTGTTGACGCACTCACGAGCGATGAGAGAGCGCGTATACTCTCTTCTGGCTTCGTGAAACTGGCAGAATCGACAATGAGGCGGTCACTGAGAGCAGCGAGGCTCTCGAACAGACGTTGTTCGTCAGGTGGGTCTTGCAGCCACCACAGGTAGACAGGAAGATCGGGTTTGAGCAGGGGCGTGACGATATTAGTTAACGAATAGACTGCCGTTCCTTGCAACATCATTGTAATCTGCTCAAAGCTATGGCGCGTCAGGTCGGAGATAACGGGGAACGAACGAATCGTAGCCCATGTTGCAACCATATCGGGTGCATTTTTATCAAGGATGAGGAGCAAGACACGCGCAACGTGTGTACTGGACAGGTCACGTACAAGTGTACTTGCTGCTTGTGCGGCTTCAATGGTTGGTACGCAAATAACGAGATTGAGTACGCTGGTGCGGACATTCACATTCTGGCTACTCCGTACATTATCAGCGGACATGCGCCAGAAGTGCGCGAGTTGATCCTCGACCTGCTGTATGCCAACTTGCTTCCCTGCCCAGGGAATACGCGGTGCCTGAACGTTGGCGGAGTCTTGTATCTCTTTTGCCATTCCCAATTCCCTTCCTCATAGTGAACGTCATTGTTCCTCTATATAAGATATCGTAATGTATCGTGCGTTACAATATGTCTGCCGGGTGAAAAAGTGCTGTCTCTAAAAAGTGCTGTCTCTATAGTATGGCAACAAATTGTGCGTATGGCAAGGGTATTGTTCAGAAATTTAGAATGTTACATATATTGCAGATGATATGAGCAAAAGGATAGAAAGGGGTAAAAAACCGTCGATGTCAATTTCCGTAGCCCTTCACGGGCTACGGAAAGAGAGAAGCTAAGGACGACGCCATCTATAACCATCGCGCCAGATGAATTCATCCGCGTACTGGGGCCCCCATGTGCCGGACTCGTAGGTCAGGATGGACTCGCGTGGCTCATTCTTCCACTCGTCGAGGATGCCCTGAACGAACGACCATGCCGCCTCTACCTCGTCACGGCGTGTAAAGAGCGTGGAGTCACCGAGCATACAATCGAGGATAAGCCGCTCGTATGCCTCTGGTTGAGCGCGAACGAAGGAAGAGCCATAGAAGAAATCCATATTGACGGAGCGAATTTGCAGGTCTGTCCCTGGCACTTTCGCACCGAATTTGAGCGAGATACCCTCATCTGGTTGAATACGCAGTGTCAGGACATTCGGCTCAACCTGACTCTGAGCCTCGTTGTTCCGCTTGAAAATCATCAAAGGAGCTTGCTTGAACTGAATGGCAATTTCAGTGACGCGCTTTGGAAGGTGCTTGCCCGTGCGTAGATAGAACGGAACACCTGCCCATCGCCAGTTGTCGATGAAGAGTTTCATGGCAACGAAGGTGTCTGTTGTCGAGACAGGAGAGACGCCGCTTTCCTGAAGATAGCCTGGCACTTGATGTCCCGCGACCCAGCCGGGGCCATACTGTGCGCGAATGGTGTTCGTAATCACATCACGCCCGATAAGTGGTTGCAACGCATGAAGCACTTTGACCTTCTCATCGCGTACCGCATTGGCGTCGAAGGCGATAGGCGGCTCCATCGCAACGAGCGTGAGCAATTGGAGCATATGGTTCTGCACCATGTCACGTATTGCCCCCGACTCCTCATAGTAGCCAGCGCGACCTTCAAGACCGAGGTTCTCCGCGACGGTTATTTGCACATGGTCAACGTAACGGCGGTTCCAGACTGGCTCGAAGATACCGTTGGCGAGACGGAAGACGAGGATATTCTGGACAGTCTCTTTGCCGAGGTAGTGGTCGATACGATAGACCTGCTCTTCTCGGAATACCTTTGCGACCTGTCGGTTCAGTTCACGCGCTGAGGCGAGGTCATGGCCGAAGGGCTTTTCGATGATGATGCGTGTCCAGCCCTTACGACTACGATTC
>DAIQNC010000107.1:0-9016 GCA_036788655.1 Ktedonobacteraceae bacterium | reverse complement strand
GCTGCTCGCCAACTTCATTGGAAGCCACTTACGGATGCTGGCAAACGAACTGGATAAGCTCGCCACCTATGTCGGCCCCGGTGGAACCATCACCATCGAACACGTGCGCCAACTCTCGACGCAGGTGCAAGAGGCGCGTATCTTCGACCTGACCGACGCACTCGCGCAGCGCAATCGTACTCAGGCACTCAACATCCTGCACGAGTTGATTGCCGATGGCAAGCAACCCATTTATCTCATCGGCACAATCATCTCGCAAGTACGTACCCTGCTGCTCGTCAAAGACCTTGCACAGAAAGGCATGCGTTCTGCACAAATTGCCTCAATGATAGGAAGTCCCCCCTTCGTAGTAGACAAAGCCTATCGACAAGTAGGCAATTTCAGCATGGCACAACTTGAGAATGCTTATCGTCAACTCATGACAACCGATGCCGCGCTCAAACGCAGTCGCATCGAGCCAGAGATGGCACTGGATTTGTTGATCGTGAATTTTGGGGTAAAATAGAGGAAAGATGGTACAACAAGAAACGGCTGTAGGGACAGATGTATCACGTCCGACCTGCCAGATCAACCATGTTGCACGGACGTGATACATCTGCCCCTATAGCCGTTTCTTGCATTGCACAATAATTGTTCCTCATAGATAGCTATACATCCATGACGAGACCAGATAAACCAACACTACAACAATTGATTATCGAGCGCATCCAGCACGATGGCCCTATTTCCTTCGCGGACTATATGCGAATGGCACTTTACGAGCCGAATTACGGCTATTACGTAACAGGCCCGGCGCGTATGGGTTGGAGCGGCGACTACTTCACCAGTAGCGATGTCTCGTCACTCTTCGCGCACTGTCTTGGGCATCAACTGCTACAACTATGGGAACAACTTGAGCGTCCGTCACCTTTTATCGTCCTCGAACAGGGCGCGGGACGTGGTGATATTGCACGTCATGTTCGTACATGGGTCGAGCAGGAACATCCTGACGTGCCGCTCGATTATCGTACCGCAGATATACATATTGGGCAAGATGCACTTACTATCCAGCCTGATGTCTCTGATAAACCGCACGTCATCTTCTCGAACGAACTGGTCGATGCCTTCCCTGTCCATATTGTGCATAAGTACGAAGGACGGCTCTATGAAGTGTATGTAGACGTGCATCACGGGCGACTGCACGAAGTTCTCGACGAACCATCAAACACGAAGGTTGCCGATTACCTCGACAGCTATTCCATTCGCTGGCAAGACTTCGAGGATGGATGGCGAGCCGAAATCAATCTGGATGCGGCACGATGGATACAACGGTGTGCATCTATTCTACAAAAAAAGGGATTTTTGCTCACCATCGACTACGGCGAAGAGGCTCAAGCATTGTATACAGCATCGCGCCCAATGGGAACGCTCGCCACCTACTATCAGCATCAATTCACCGAACGTCCACTTGCACGTCCCGGTGAACAGGATATTACCGCGCACGTCAACTTTAGCGCACTTATCGAAGAGGGCAACAAACACGGTTTGCATCCCACTACGTTCACCACACAAGGCAAATGGCTAGAGCGCATGGGCATCCAGGATGAACTTGCACAGCTTCGCGCCCGTGACTTCTCGATACTCGACACCGACCGTGCCAGCGATAAGGGGCAGATAGCGATGCTGCAATGGTACAACCTGCGTCAGCGCGTCTCAATACTGACAGACCCCGGCGGTATGGGCAATTTCAAAGTGTTGTTGCAACAATCGTGAGCATGTAAAGATGCTTACCAACCAAGTGTTCCTGGCCCACCCTTAAACGGGCCGACAATGCGACTCGTGATCCATCCTCCGTAAAAATCACCCTGTTGAGCTTGTACCTTCTCGCCGTTCACAAAACACGCATCCATTTTGCCAGGATAGAATGCGACATAGGAAGCAAGACTTTCGTACCCTGCACTGGGATGGAGATAATACCACGCACCATTCGGAAGGCTTTTTCCATTCACAGTAAGAGTATAGTAGCTGGCAGTACCCTTAAATTCGCAGTATGTATGCCGCGAGGTCGGCGTAAGATACTCCATCTTGATATCTTCGGGTGGAATGTAGTAGACGGGTGGATGGCTGGTTTCGAGAACGCGCTTCGCTCGATGCGTATCAACAAGCGTCACGCCATTGAAAAGAATCAGAATATGCTCGTTGCTATCCTCGACACGTGGTGGACGCGGATAATCCCATACTGATTCTTGTCCTGGACGTGGCTCTTTCCGTGTATTCATCAGATATAATCCTTTCAAAGAAAAGTATACCATTGCTACATCTATGACGCGGACTTTCCTGTACGATGGGTAACAGGCCATTTGCTATTGGTCTGTTTCTCATTGTCATTCTACAAGAATTTGTTATAATTGACCCACTATGAGCAACCTTATACCAATTGACAACCAACAGATAAAAGAACAACTGGAGGAGTTAGCACGACAGACAGGGAAACCACTTGAAATAGTGGCGAGTGAAGTCATAGAAATGGGACTCAAAAGTTATACCACCACTCCCACAAAGAGCCTCAACACAGGTCCATCGCAGGCATCCTTATTGAGTGTCACGACATAGTGCAGACGCGAAGTTAAGCCTTGCAGGTTAATCTGAATGTCGCCACTCTTGCCCTGACCGCTGGGCCACCAGTGCCGAACCATAGGCAGTAGAGTTTCTTGTGGGATGCAGCAAAGTATTGATCGCCTTGATCACACCATCGGGATGCCATAAGAAAAGGCCAACCCCTGCCAGCACTATCAGCCCCACCAGTCCTGATAGCGTGCTCACTTATCATTCCATAAAACAGAATATATTTCTTAAGAGCATTTTAAGCAGAGCAAATTAGGAAGAAATATGTTATACTTGAAATAATCTAGCATTACAAAATTTCCCTTTGCTGTGTTTCAAGATATGTTGTTGCTCGGCGAAAGGATAGGACTATGTTTCGACGATTCTTTAAGCCCGCAGCCACTGGTTTGACCGCGGCCTTTGCAGGTTCGCTGGTTGGAGTTGGTACATACTTGTACCAACAGGCAAGTGCCCAAGTGCAGTGGATGGATGGCAATAGCTACGATTATTCGCCTCTTGGTATTTCAAATACAGGCAAACAGCTAACGGCTGCCGACATACAAAGGTTGTCGCAAGATCAAGCATTTCTCCGTGCCCACGCAGACTATCTTGAATCTCTTAAAGAGGGCAAAACAATAGCAAGCACCAATTGGGGAGATGGGCATGTCTATTCTTTCAAGGCTTCAACACGCGTCCTCACAAACCCAGAACAGGCCTTGGCTCTCGCTTCAAATATGGCTCGTGTCGTAGTTGGGATGTTTCCCAATAGAGGAAAAGAGCTTCCGCCCGAATTGGCAGCAGCGATTGAGGCTCAATATGGTATTCAACTAGAAGGCAAGGCGCGTGCTATCGAGCTTATTCAGGGAGCCAATACGCTAGAGTATCGACAGCAGAAGTGGCAAGAGAACAATCCAATTGATGCCACGGTCGCACTCGGCTGGTATTCTTATGTAAGGATGAACAACCATACAATAATACATGATGGAGATCGCGTCATTATGAGCTTGCTCGCAACCACAACGAGACAACATCTCTTTGAGGGTAGCGCGATTTGGATGGTCGTCATTAACACAAAAACAATGGAGGTCAACTTTGGAGTGCTTGGTGCTGGTCAACATCCTTACCTGCGCTCTATAGATGGTCTAAACAATCTGCTTGTAGGACCGTTATGGGAGGCACAAGCAGAGGCATTCGTCGGCTTCTTGAACCACTTTGGTGAACAGCTTTTACAGCGCCCTGACTTAATTAACCGC
The DNA here is from genome assembly GCA_036788655.1 of Ktedonobacteraceae bacterium. GTDB lineage: Bacteria > Chloroflexota > Ktedonobacteria > Ktedonobacterales > Ktedonobacteraceae > JBBQVS01. Next base: position 5,180 of record DAIQNC010000107.1, on the reverse strand, counting down.
ACCCTTGATGATCCCCAGCTTTTACGGGAGGCTCTCAATAAATTTTTGCCAAATGAGTCGCAGAGGCGTCGCACATTTCTTGAAGTGGCGGACAGCGCAAGTGTTATTGCCGTTGCAGTAGGAGGGCTTTTTTCCAGCGTATTGGAGACCATCACAAACCCACCTCCTCCTCCTGCGGATCAGCAAAAAGCTATTAGCGATATGCTCGATGTGATTGGCCCGAACGACCAATTACTCACCGAAGATGATCTACAACAAATATATTTTGAAGAACAGAACGATGCCAATAACTCCTCTGATGGCACTGGCAATGAGGGAGAAACTGGCTCGCCTGATGACACCAGTACCGAGGGCGGGACCGGCATCCCCACAAGCCGGGAAGCTAGCTCGCCTGATGACACCGGCCTCCCTGATGGCACTGGCACCGAGGAAGAAACTAACTCTCCTGATGGCATTGGTACCGAGGGCGAGACCGGCATCCACGAAGGGGTTGGCGCTCATACCTCTGGCGAGACTGGACACGGCGAATAATCTTCAAAGCCCCTTCGCAGACAACAGCGTCCTTGCATTCTTACAAAATGTACGAGAAAGGAGAAATGGCAATGGCTATCAATAACCCCAGCAACCCAGCGACAACAGCACAAACCTGGTCCGAACCCACTACTCCCTCCTTCAGCCACGGTGAACTAGCGCAGATGGCGCACGATATTCAAGGAGAGCCGTCATTACTGGATAGTATCGCGATGCCTATTGACCTTGAGGCCGTGAAAAAGAAAATCTTCGACGCGGTACTACCTGGACTTGCCAGTCTCGCCAATGATCTCGGCTACGGCTGGGTGGGGGGAGTCGGTGCTCCTGGAGTGGGTAATGGGTATATCTACGTTCCATCAGGACAGACCGCTGACGCAGGCAATGGCTATTCGTTCACAGGGCCAGGCTTCCGCCCTGACCTGAATGGTCCACCTGATGGCTACAAAGCAGACATCCGCACGACGATTGAGTTCGTCGATGTACATCTCACATTCGGTGACACCGAATACAGTCAACCTCGCTGGCTAGATCAATCTCCCTCTAATCTGACGAATTTTCATGTTGATAATGCTACAAGCACGAACCCAGTCGCTACCAACTTCTCAATAGAATACTCCTCTCAAGGGCAATCAGGAGTATCAACCTCGAAAAGCTGGCAAAATAGCTGGCACTTTTCGGTCAGTGCCACCGAAACCTTCAATGAGGGCGAAGCGGCTATGATGTTCCCCAATGTCTCATTTTCTCTTACTCAAGAGGCCGGTGCCGCTGGACAGTCGGGGGGCAGTCAATCGACCTCCAATAGTGTTACCACAGGGATACGCAGCACCTACGCGTTTTCTCACCAGACCCCTGGTGGCTATGTCGGCGACTATGCCGTAACCGCCGTGCAAGGTAAGGCAGCGGTAAATTTTAAGGCAATGGCAACCCTGGAGTTTGGCGTGAAGTTCCACGGCTTTTTACGCTGGGGTGGGGGGAAAAAATTTCAGGGCGAGACCAATTATCACAATCAGTATAGCGGCTCTGGAGATCGCCCGATATTTCCCTTTACGCTAGGCAATAAAGATCTCCCTTTCTGGGATGCACTTAAAGAAGCTGTCGACGAAAACGCTGATCCGTGGAATTGGGCAGCGATGTTTCAGCAGATTCCAAGTCAAAAGCAGAACTGTGATGCGTTGATCAGTAATGCCAAAGCCCAGTGCTCATTTCCAGTTACTGGCGTGGTTGCTTCAATCAGTCGCTACAATCTCGGCTGGGCAACCGTAAGCGAGAAACCAACGCTGGGAGGTGGAGGCCAACCGTTACAGAGAGCCAACCAGCAACAGCAAATGACCAATTGGTCGATGAACAACCAACCTCAGCTCCCACGCAAAGCCAACCCGCAGCAGCAAATGACCAATCCACAGATGAACAACCAGCGTCAGCGACTGCGAATAACCAATCGCCAGCAGCAAATGACCAATCCACAGATGAACAACCAGCCACTACAGACAATCAATCAACATCTGCCGACGATAAGGCGGCAACCACAGATGGTCAAGCGATAGATAGCCAAGCGGCGACTACGGATGACCAGGCAGGCACCACAGATGACCAATCCACAGCAGGATAATAAACCGACTAGTGACTGGACCCGATAAAGCGCTTTGGTTTACCGCAGGGACGGCGAACAAAATTGGACGCGCAAGTCCTTAGAAACATTTTTAGGTGCATGACCCATCACAAGAGACAAAGACCGTCAACAATATATATGATGACGGTCTTTGTCTCTTCATGAAAGGATGTTATACATGGGCATACGGCGTAGAATCGAGCCAAAACCAGGACAGGAATCCGTGTGGGACTACCCTAGGCCGCCACGTCTGGAGGATAGCAACAAGCATATTCAAATCGTCTTTAATGGTGTAATCATCGCTGATACGCACCGTGCAAAACGTATCCTGGAAACAAGCCATCCGCCTGTGTACTATATTCCCCCAGAAGATATCAAAATGGAGTATCTGCTTACGAGTTCACGGACTACCTTCTGTGAATTTAAGGGTCAAGCATCTTACTATACGATTATGATCAACGGCAAAAGCGTTCCTCATGGGGCCTGGTATTACCTCTATCCAAGTCACGGGTATGAGAGTATCGCAAACTACGTTGCCTTTTATCCAAGCAAAATGGATGCGTGTTTTGTCAATGGTGAGAAAGTGCAAGCTCAGCAGAGTGACTTCTATGGCAGCTGGATAACAAGCCGGGTGGTAGGGCCGTTCAAAGGCGGCCCTGGGACCTCTGGCTGGTAAGCGTTTCAGCAATCTGTCCAGCTTAAAAATGTGTATTGTGTTTTGTACCGGGGTTGGATCACAAAAGATATTGTGGGGCCATTCAAAGGGAGAGCGGGAACATCTGGCTAGTAGCCCGTTCCCCCATGACTTCCTACACCACCCCTTCGCTTGTCTCCCGAATAAGCTGATCCACCACCGCCTTCAAATCTCCTGTCTCCTGATAGGTTGCGAGTTGGCGGTCGGCACTCGTTCCTTCGCTCAGGATGCGGTAGGCGTATTCCACTTCCTGACGACTGCCCAGTTCATCTACCACATCGGCGATGAACCACTCGATGATTTCGCGGATGAGTTCACGCGCCGGAACCTCTTCCTGCTTGCCGAAGTCGATCAGCTTCCCATCAAGGCCGTAGCGTACTGCACGCCACTTATTCTCCTGAATGAGTTCTGCTGGATAAATGCGGAAGGTCATATTGTCGCGGCGCAATTTCCACAGTTTCGCTATGATGGCCTGACAGATGGCGGCGATACAGACGGCTTCATCGACACGAGTACAGACATCGCAAATGCGAAATTCCAGTGTCGGGTACGACGAGTTCGGACGCACGTCCCACCAGATTTTGGAACTATCAGGAATGGTGTGAGTACGTACCAGCGTCTCCACCAGCGAGGAATACTCTTCCCAGGAATTGTATGTCCTGGGAACACCACTACGTGGGAAATTGCTGAAAATAATGCTACGATACGACTTTAAGCCTGTTTTGCGCCCTATCCAGAACGGCGAACTGGTAGACAGGCACAGAATATGGGGTAGCAGATAGCGCACAACATTCATGGCATCAATCAGAAACTGACGGTCTTCAATAGCGACATGGATATGTGTACCGAAGATTAACAAGCGTTGCGCCAACTCCTGCATATCTTCTTTCACGCCCATATAGCGTTCCTGGGGCGTGAGTTCCTGGTTCATCCACGAAGAGAAAGGATGTGTTCCGGCGGCGGCAATCTTCAAGCCGTTTTTCTCTGCCAGTCCGATAACTGTGCGTCGCAAGCGTGTCAGTTCAGTCTTCAATTCGGCAGGTGTCTGACAAACCGATGAGCCAATCTCGACCATGGCTTGATGCAGTTCAGGCTTGATTTGTTCAGCCAGAATCATGCGCCCTTCCTCTAAAATCTCGGAGATATACGAGCGCAATTCACGTGTGTGCGGATCGATAATCTGGTACTCTTCCTCGATGCCTATAGTGAGCGATGGAGCTTTCATGATATATTTCTCCTGTCCTTAACGCTTGTCCACTATACATGTCGCTACACCCCGGACGGGCGTGATAAATCACGCCACTACATGGGGATTAACGTTTATCCACTACAAATGTCGCAACCATGGAGCCTGTACCTGCTGTAACGTTCAGCAATGACTCAGCGGAGAGCCGAGACAGGCAGCCATCCATGTGTGAACCGTAAAAGACGAGCGGGTTGGTATCCAGCATTCGCTGCGCCATCTGCACATGACCATCAACAAAACTGGGGTATGGTTCACTTGGGATAGTCACACGCTCCTGCACGATATATGGTTCAGTAAGTGCGTGCTGAACGGCCTGTATCCACGTCTCCGCATCCGTCTCCCATCCAAGCAAAATGCCCTTGCCACCATATTCATCGTTGGGTTTGAGGACAAGACGCTCACGTTGCTCAACGATAAATGGGAGCAGGTCGATCTTTGTATCATGATAGGTGGCATAGCGTTCTTCAACGCGGCACGTCCAGGGAATATGGGCATTTATAGCTTCTAACTCATCAGGCGAGAAGATATCCGCGTTACGCTCGTCGCACAACACAGCCAGACTCGCTTTCTTGTGCAGAATTTTACAGCGGAACGGATTGACCATACAGACATTCCCATCAAGCACCGCTCGCACCACTGGATGATCAATGCCACCACGCTCAATCAGCTCGCTCGCCAGTACGCGCTTATAGATGAGCGTGATATGGAAATCGCCAGCCATCAAGCGACCATCTCGATATTCCACCTCGCGTGGGTCGGCGATGATACATTCGAGTCCCTGTGAGCGAAAGTAACTTTCAAATAACACAAACTCGCTATAGCTGGCAACTTCGCGCCAGTCGAGAATGGCAATGCGCGGCGGCTCATTATTCCCTCCGGCCCATTGTTGATAGGCATCAATCAGGGCGTGCATAACGCTGTAGCTTGCAGGGAGTGGTCGCACCTCGTATTGCCGCATGAACTCGCGCATGATAGGCAAGCCATACGTGATTTCGGTGAGTGAATCATTATACGCTGGACTGGCGGGCGTCTCCGCGTTGTACTCGGTCAAGCGTAAGCCACCGCGCTCCGGTACGAAGAACGTATCAACACGCGACGTA
>DAIQNC010000106.1:0-9017 GCA_036788655.1 Ktedonobacteraceae bacterium | reverse complement strand
TGGACGTTCGACCCCTTCGGTCAATTACTCGTGATGATCATTGCGCTCACTATCCTTGTGCGTATCTCGCCGCTCATCACGCTCTGTGTTCTCATTCCTCTCATTGGCGTCCTCGTCACGTTCAACACAATGACGAAGCGCATCGAACGCTATCGCAAGCGCAATCAGGAGTCGATAGGAGCCGTCACGGGCTTGCTAGGAGAATTGTTCGGAGCGGTAACAGCAGTGAAGCTTGCCACAGCAGAAGAGCAGGTCGTGACACATTTCCGTATCATTAACGAGGCTCGACGCAAAGCGGCAGTACAAGATCGTCTGCTCACGCAAATTCTCGACTCCATTTCGTCGAACGCTGCCGACCTGGGAACAGGACTCTTATTGCTTGTAAGCGCACAGGCATTACGCGCCAACACCTTCACCGTCGGCGATTTCGCGCTCTTCGTCTCCTACATCACGTGGCTCTCACAGGTCACAATGATGACAGGCGGATTCCTACGCCGCTATCGGCAGATGGGTGTCTCACTCAAACGCCTCATCGAACTGTTGCAGGGCGCACCATCACAAACCATCGCCCAGCATCGCCCAACGTACTTAAGTAGCGCACCACCTGCTCTCGTTCACGAGGCAAAGACATCAGCTCATCATCTGCATACGCTCGAAATCAACGATGTGAGCTTTCGCTATCCTGATACTGAGCGCGGTATAGAAAACATCTCGTTCTCGTTGCAACGTGGCACATTTACCGTCATCACCGGACGCATTGGCTCTGGTAAAACAACTTTGCTACGCACATTGCTTGGATTGTTGCCGAAGGATAGCGGCACAATTTGCTGGAATAGTGAGCAAGTGACCGACGCCGCTAGTTTTCTTGTGCCGCCACGTATCGCCTACACACCGCAAGTGCCGCGTCTGTTCAGTGAAAGCCTGAAAGAAAACATCTTGCTAGGCATTCCTGAGCAGCATGGAGATTTGGAAGCCGCGCTCCATGCCGCCGTACTCGAACACGACATTCCAGAACTGGAAAAGTCGTTGGAAACAGTAGTAGGGCCACGTGGCGTCAAGCTCTCCGGCGGGCAGATACAGCGTACAGCCGCCGCGCGAATGTTCGTGCGCGATGCAGAATTGCTCGTCGTCGATGACCTCTCTAGCGCACTCGACGTAGAGACGGAGCAGAAGCTGTGGGAACGCATCTCAGAGCGCAACGCTACCGTTCTCGCCGTCTCACATCGCCGACCAGCATTGAGGCGCGCTGATTCCATCATTGTATTGAAGGATGGGAGAATCGAGGCACAGGGGACGTTGGATGAGTTGTTGGAGACGTGTGAGGAGATGCAGAGGTTGTGGACTGGTGAAGCAATGTAAATGTGCAAATTTGATTATGTAGGGACAGATTCATCACGCCTGTCTGGGCTAATCAGCACATAGCAACGGACGTGATGAATCTGTCCCTACATAATCAAAGCCATCATATCCTCACATAGTCCGGTAACGGCTCGCCCAACAACGACAACCTATACTCATAAAACGCCGGTTTCACCATCATGTTTTCTTTATCGAATGACATCACAGATTGTTTGCTCTCTTGCTAATTATGTCGCAATGCGATATACTTTAGGTAAGCAAAATCACTTCAGTATTATCAATAGGCGAAGTGACGAAAGAAAGAGAGTACATACATGGACAGTTCTACGAATATGGGGGAAGCGAGCAAGCCGCTGAATGATATAGGGAACGAGGTGATACTGGTGAAGTTGGGAGACTTCACCATGACACCGCGCTCACTAATTATCTCCTTGCTCGCTATTGTTATCGGGGCAATCAGTGCGGTTGTGGCACTGGTTTTACTCAGACTTATCGGTCTATTCACCAACCTCTTTTTCTTTCAACGTTGGAGATGGGATCTCGTCTCACCGGCTGGCAATCATCTCGGTTGGCTGGAAATTCTAGTGCCGGTTATTGGTGCGCTCATCGTCGGCTTCATGGCACGCTATGGCTCCGATAAGATACGTGGGCACGGCATTCCAGAGGCTCTTGAGTCTATTCTCATTAACGGCAGCAAAATCGAGCCGAAGGTTGCGTTGCTCAAACCAATTTCATCCGCCATTTCGATAGGCTCCGGTGGCCCGTTCGGTGCTGAGGGGCCAATCATTATGACAGGTGGCGCGGTTGGCTCCATGATTGCTCAGTTCTTTCACCTCAGCAGTGCAGAGCGTAAGACATTATTAGCAGCCGGTGCAGCCGGTGGCATGACCGCAGTTTTCGGTACGCCTGTCGCAGCAGTGTTGCTTGCGGTTGAAGTAATGCTTTTCGAGTGGAAACCGCGTAGCCTCATTCCTGTTGCCCTCGCCAGCGCAACATCCGCATTATTCCGCTATTATCTCGTCAGTCCTACGCTGCTCTTTCCAGTCCCACCACATGTCTCATTCATTGGTCCGGTAGCATTGATTGCCTGTGTACTCGTCGGCATAATCGCGGGCGTGGCCTCGATGTTGCTGACAATGGCGGTTTATGCAAGTGAGGACGCTTTCCACCATCTTCCCATTCACTGGATGTGGTGGCCTGCTATCGGTGGTGTAGTTATTGGTATCGGTGGTCTCATTTTTCCACAGGCTCTTGGCGTCGGCTACGACGTTATCGGCATGCTGCTAAAAGGAAATATCCCACTCAAAGTTATTATCGGTATACTCATTGTCAAGTCGATCATCTGGTCATTTTCGCTCGGCTCTGGCACATCTGGGGGCATCGTGGCTCCGATTTTGATGATTGGTGGTGCGCTCGGCGGTGTCGAGGCCATCTTCCTTCCTAACGAAGGCGCAGGGTTCTGGGCATTGATTAGTATGGCTGCCGTGATGGGCGGAACCATGCGTGCGCCGCTCACAGGTATCCTCTTTGCGCTGGAAGTGACACATGATGTCAACTCGCTACTTCCATTACTTATCGCCGTTGCCATTTCCTACACGTTCTCCGTCTTGTTTATGCGTCGCTCCATCCTGACCGAGAAGGTAAGTCGTCGTGGCTATCATTTGAGTAGTGAGTATGCGACCGACCCACTGGAAATCATCTTTGTACGTGAAGTGATGCGTACCAATGTTGTTGCACTCTCCTCGTCACTTTCACCAAAGGCACTGGCTCAGGCACTCCATGATAGTCTGCAAAACCACAAAGTACAACACCTTTATCCTATTCTTAACGCAACCAAGCAACTCGTTGGAGTCGTTACACGTAGAGACTTACAAGTGCTTGCACAGGAACACCATATCGAAAATGAAAATTTGAAATTGGATGATGTGTTGCATACAGAGCCTGTGGTCGCCTATGCAGATGAACCGCTCCGTACCGTTGTCTATCGCATGGCAGATACAGGCTACACACGCTTTCCAGTTGTCGAACGTGAAAACCCCCGGCATCTCGTCGGCATAGTCTCGCTGCAAGACTTGTTGAAAGCGCGTTCTCGCAACCTGGATGAGGAGAGACGACGTGAACGTGTTCTGCATCTGCACCTGTTCTTTCCAGGGCGCGGACACGAGCCACAAGCACTGACTACAAAAGAAGAGATTGATCGAGACCTGATAAAAGAAAGAGAATAAAGTCAGCTATGAATGGTGGACATGAAGAAATTAGTAAAACGGATTATCAATCCCTGGCAGAGTTTCGCTATCAGATTCGTCGCTTCATCCACTATAGCGAACAGGTAGCGCGTTCCTCTGGTCTTGAACCACAGCAACACCAGGTACTGCTTGCCATCAAAGGGCTACCCGATGGCAAGCAATCCTCAATTGGTGAACTCGCCGAACGTCTGCAACTTCAGCACCATAGTACCGTCGAACTCGTCAACCGCCTCTCTGAACACGGTTTCGTCGAGCGTCGCCGCGATGAGGAAGACCAGAGGCGCGTCCTCGTCTTCCTCACCCGACAAGGTGAAGAAATACTACAACAGCTTTCGGCCTTCAATCTCGCTGAACTTCGCTCGACTGCCCCCAGACTCGTTGAGACGCTCGAACGACTTATTACGAAGGCACAGATACGGTAAAAATGAGATAAAATTAGATTCCTCTTATTACAAGCACCAGGGTAGTAAGCGTTATACTGAGCAGCGAGCCAACAATCACCTGTGCCATTGTATGGCGTCGCAACACCACACGCGACCAGCACAATGCGATCAACGCAATAAACATTAGCGCAACGGCAGAGCCATAGAGTGCTGTTAGCATTGTTATCGCACTCGCAAACGATGAGGCATGCATACTGATTTTCCAGAAGAGCGTTATCAGTATCATCACCACGCCGCTTACCGATGAAATGATAAGTACCGTCTGCAAGTTTTTAGGAGCGTGCGTGAGCATTAGCACAACCAAGCCAACGAGGGCAGAGCCTAGGCAGAAAAGAAATGGGCCAAGACGTTGCGAACGCACACTTACATCGGGGTCTGTCAACGTGCCACGTAACACGCCGATGAGGATATATACCATTGGGCCAATAGTGAGAAAGAGAAAGGTGAGCGCGGCATACGCAAGTGCATGTGTCACGTTGTGTGCATGATACAGGGCAACGAGAATAATGAAGGGTAGCGAGACGGTAACAGGAGAGAAAATATTTGAAATAAACCAGGCGATACGTGTACAGATAGGCGTCGAAGGGGACGTTGCTATAGATGAAGGAACAGGAATATAATGTTCATCGCGCTGTTCTCCTTCATCCAATGCAGAGCGTTTCGGCATGAATATTATTCCTTATAGAATGCTTGACGCACCTTGACGGGGTAGCCAAGCACTTTGCTGGCAACATCACTGAAAGTATTCGGGTCACCAGTACACCACACCTCAAGTGTACCATGTGTACCACGTGTTTCACCCGATGCTTGTTTCACTAAAGACTCAGCTTCCAATACGGAGTGCATTCGACGCGCCACTGCCGCACCGCTATCGATTACCTGTACCTGTTTTCCCGCGACCCGTTGAATCGCTGAACGCATTGCTGGAAAGTGTGTACATCCCAATACGATAACATCAACTTGTTTCGAGAGCAACGGGCGCAATGAGTGTTGTAGTGTTTCTTCGACGAGCGAACCATCGAGCATTCCATGTTCAACGAGCGTTACCAACTCTGGACATCCTGTGGCGTAGACCTGTACTCCTGTAGCGAAATCCTCTATAAGGTGATGTAAATACGATGCATTCGCAGCATGTTCAGTTGCGGCGATACCAATACGTCCATTTCGCGTCGCACGTGCCGCAGGTTTGACTGCTGGCACAACGCCAACAAATGGGACTGGCAAGGACGCACGTAGAATGCCTAAAGCAGCTTGCGAGGCAGTATTGCAGGCAACAACAATCAATTTGACACCTTGACGTATCAAAAAACGACAGGCTTGTAGCGATAGCTCTACAATCTCTTCGTCACTTCGCATACCATAAGGAACATGTGCTGTATCACCAATGTAGACATAATTCTCTTGCGGAAGTTCGCGGCGTAGCTCGGAGAGAATTGTCAAGCCACCTGCTCCTGAGTCGAAGACGCCGATTGGGGCATTAACATCCTTCCACAAAGATATACCTTCTCTATACGTTCGACTTACATCATGTATTGGTTGCAAACTACGCTCAGCATCACGTGCCGGTTGCGTCTCTCGCATTTCTTGACGTTCCTCGTCATCCTCATGCCACATCGTATATGTACTCTCTCTATTCGACACTATGAAATTCATGCTGCTCACCAAAGACACGCCGCATGGTATCACTAATTTCTCCAAGCGTTGCATACGACTCAACGGCGGCGATAATGAGCGGCATCACGTTTTCAGTCCCTTCGGCTCCCCGTTCAAGAGCTTGCAAGCGTTGTTGCACCAGTTCGTTATCGCGTCTTTGCCGTAAAGCCTCTAACTTTGCCGACTGCCGACGCCCAATCTCCGGGTCGAGGCGTAACAATTCTGGTCTCGTCTCCTGCTCAACTGTAAAACGATTGACACCGACAACTATAGCACGCTCATCCTCAAGGGCTATTTGAGCATCATATGCGGCCTGCTCGATTTCTGCCTGCATAAAGCCGCGCTCTATTGCATGAACGCTGCCACCCAGCGCGTCTATCTGCTCAATATACTCCCACGCGCGTTTCTCAATCTCGTCAGTCAACGATTCGATGTAGTAGGAACCAGCCAATGGATCAACGGTATCAGCAACGCCCGTCTCATAGCCAAGAATTTGTTGCGTTCGTAGAGCGACACGCGCCGATTCTTCCGTCGGCAACGATAAAGCCTCATCTTTGGAATTGGTATGCAACGATTGTGTACCACCTAGTACAGCAGCAAGTGCCTGATATGCCGTTCGCACAATATTGTTATCGGGTTGTTGCGCTGTCAACGTCGAACCTGCTGTCTGTGTATGGAAACGCAGCATCATCGAACGTGGGTCTTTCGCATGAAAGCGTTCGCGCATGATATGCGCCCACATACGACGCGCTGCCCGAAACTTGGCAACCTCTTCCAATAAATTATTGTGACTGTTAAAGAAAAATGACAGTTGCCCGGCGAAACGGTCAACATCCAATCCAGCATCCAGTGCCGCTTTGACGTAGCTAATTGCGTTCGAGAGCGTAAAAGCTACTTCCTGCACAGCAGTCGAACCTGCCTCGCGGATATGATAGCCGCTAATGCTAATCGTGTTCCAGCGTGGCACTTGCTCACCACAGAAGCGGAAGATATCCGTCACAATTCGCATCGAATGCTGTGGCGGATAAATATACGTGCCACGTGCGATATATTCTTTCAGCACATCGTTCTGAATTGTACCGGAGATTTGCGAGAGCGCGACGCCCTGTTTCTTCGCCACTGCAATATATAATGCCAGCAGAATGCTCGCTGTCGCGTTAATCGTCATAGAGGTGCTGATTTTATCGAGTGGCAGACCATGCAGTAGTGTTTCCATATCTTCCAGGCTAGAAATCGAAACACCAACCTTGCCAACTTCGCCCTCGGCAAGTGGATGATCAGCATCATAGCCCATCTGCGTCGGCAAATCAAAGGCGACAGACAGGCCCGTCGTTCCCTGTGACAGCAGGTAATGATAGCGTCTATTCGACTCCTCGGCGGTTCCGAAACCTGCATACTGGCGCATCGTCCATAATCGTGAACGATACATGCCGGGGTGAATGCCACGTGTAAATGGAAACTCGCCCGGATTACCGAGGCGTTCTTGCAACGTATCGGGGTTCTCTATAGTGGCTGGAGTAGCAACACGTGGTATCTCAATATGTGAACTGGTCGTAAAGGTTTCTTGACGCTCTTTCGACTTTTTAGGCTGCCCTGCTTGCTCTGATGGTTTTGACGACTTCACTTGTTCCCGTCCATTCGAGCCACGCTGCTCGCTTGCGTTCGTCGTTGTCTGCGTTGACCTGCGCTCAATCTGCTCCATGAAAAATTCCTCCTGCTATCTACATGAGGAATTATAGCATATTGGCCTACAGGTGCAATGCAGGGGCTTCGACTACAACACGTGCGTTCTCATCTGAGACAACAGTTCCTCCGTATGCACTCATAAACTGTTTCCATGTTTCCTCGCCACCAATATGATAGACTGTGACACCCGAAAGCCTGAGTGGAGGGGGTGCATCTCCGACGAAGAGAATGCTTACAACATGACCACGTTGTCGTAATCGCGCAAGGTTATCGAGGAGTGCCTCACTAATGTTGCTGGTAATCACGACAACGGTTGAGCCTGTCGGTACATGTGTTCGCTCGGCCTGTATCACATCCTCGATGCTTGTGCCAAAATACGATTGTATACGCGCTAATACATCCATAATGCGTTGCCGTTGCGCCTCATTGCTTGATGCTGAGACACGAATACGCCGCCGTTCGAGCTGTGCAATAATCGCTGTCCGCTCGGTACTCTCTTTCGTCTCACTGGTATCCACATTTCCATTGCTCTTCTCATTCTCTGCATCATTATCCTGGCGTCTGGTCAGAGCCGCTACATCATCAGGAATAGACATCATGCTATTGGAATAGAGGCCAACTGCATATCCCTGGTCAATGCACCAGTTAGCAAGTGAGGCGGCAGCACAGATGGCGAGTTCGTGCAGTTCGGGATGAATACCATAGTAATCGTCGAGTCGCATAGTGCCATTGAGAAACATTACCACTGTATAGGTCGTTGTGGCTTCGTAGACCTTGCTCTGCAACTCCATTGTGCGTGCCGTTGCCTTCCAGTTGACACGACGCAAGCTATCGCCATAGGCATAATCGCGTACACCCACGACACGCGAAGGGTCTTCCAACAGGCGGCGTGGTGCGCGACGGTCTCCAAATGGATGACGTGCGGGTAAATTGAGACTAGTAATAGGCACAACCAGTGGATATACAAGCAGGTACTGATGCTCTGAGAATTGTGTCTCACGCGACACGAAACCGAACACATCACCGCTGCGAATAACCGTTGGGCCAAAGGTATACACACCCCGTGCAATGCAGGAAATAGTGTAGTTACGTGTCACCCGATCATACCATCCGGGGCTAAAAAGGCAATCCAGGGTCATAACACCGCTCATCCCAATTTTGCGCGTAGAATACCCTTGAATGGGCAACGCACGGGGAACAGTGTCCGATGTCTCCAGCCAGGGCAAAGGAAGTATCTTCTCATTCTCAACGACCAGTGAAAGCGTCACCTCTTCACCAAACATCACACGATTCTCGCTCAAACGGCGTCTGTAGCTGACTCCATTCAGACAGTAGGCAGCCCAGATATCGGTCACAGCCAGCACGAGAAAGAAGAGGACACCCAGCACAGCAAGCAACGGTAGATGGGCGATAATACTCAACACAACCAGCACTAACACGAGATAGTACCAGTTGTGGCTTAGAACACGGTCTTCTTTCGTGTTCAGGTCTCGCTGTTCCTCTAGCTGTGTTTTGTATCTGACACGGAATCGGCGTCCTCTTCCCACACGCATATGGAGTCTCTCTTTCTCTAGGACTCGACGGGAACAGCGACAGTACGCAACACGTCGTCGATAATCTGCTCCATATA
>DAIQNC010000105.1:0-9019 GCA_036788655.1 Ktedonobacteraceae bacterium | reverse complement strand
AATTTCCGACTCTATAACTTGAGGTATATCATTATGACAACATCTATTCATTCACATCATTACACAACCTCAGAACTTGAGAAGCTTTCATTTGATGAGCGAGTGCAATGTGGGGCTGAGAATGCCGTATCATGCATGGGCGTGACATCACAGGATCGCGTCTTCATTATCACAGATTATGCTCGTGAGGATATCGCACGTCGTGTTGCAGCCGTTGTCCTTGAAAGACATGCAGATGTGTCTGTGCGCTTTCTTGAACATTATGGCGAGCGTCCTTTGACCCATTTCCCCGAAGCCTTGCGCCAGGACTTGCTAGCTGCGCATCCAACCGTTTCCTACTACATTGCAACGGCGCAGCCAGGCGAAATAGCCTTTCGTATTCCTTTGTTGCCATTTCTGGCAACCGAACTCAAGGTGCGTCACGGTCACATGATTGGCATTGACAAGGCATTGATGGCGGATGGTATGTGTGCCGACTACGATGAGGTGTTTCACATCACCAATCAGGTCTACGACCTCGTGAAACATGCTCAGACCATTCATGTCACCTCCGAGAAGGGCAGCGATGTAACGGCTACCTTCCACAAAGATTGGAAGTGGATTCCCTGCAACGGACGCTATCACGAACAGGGAAAATGGGGCAATCTCCCCGAAGGCGAAGTCTTTACCGCTCCTGCCACCGTTGACGGAACGCTTGTCTGTGATGTGCTGGGTGACTACTTCTCTGAAAAGTACGGTGTTCTTCAACATCCGCTTGTTCTGAACGTCAAGGATGGATACATTACCGATGTGAGTTGCGAGGATGACAACATCGCGCAAGATGTGCGCGACTACCTGTTCTCTGTCCCGAACGGCAACCGTGCGGGTGAATTTGCCATTGGTACGCTTACCAGCCTCAAGAAGCTGGTTGGCAACCTGCTTCAGGATGAGAAGATGCCGGGTCTGCATGTTGCATTCGGAAATCCCTATCCGCAGTTCACCGGAGCCGATTGGGATGCCAGCATCCACGTCGATGTGATTCCGAGTCGTTGCACCATCGAAGTTGATGGACGAGTTATCATGCGCGACGGTCAATTCACTTTTTAATGCGATGATTTTACAAATCGAAGCGTTCTTTAATTGACAGGAACTGCCCTACCGATTACAATAGAAAAGGCAGTTCCATGTTGTATCATAAGAGCAGAACTTGTAGCTACTCTGCTGGCAGCAATTAGTGGCAGCGTTCCGAGCATCTCCTGCTAACACAACAATCACTACGTCCCAGACCTGCTCTTCGCTCCCCTGCGAAGAGTGACAGGAGTGTGTAATATGGCATCGAACCGGGGACAACATCTTATAGGCACTATCTTAGGCTCCTGTGTGCTAGAACGAGTCATCGGCTATGGCGGCTCCAGTGTCGTCTATATCGCACAGCAGCATACACCGTTACGTAAAGTTGCCGTCAAGGTTTTTCTTCCTCGCTCAACGATGGATGCCCATACGAGACGCGAGTTCTACCGCCGGTTCTTACGTGAGGCCGAGGTTGCCAGCCAGCTCGATCATCCCAATATACTGCCTATCTATTCGTATGGAGAACAGGATGGCTTACCATACATCATCATGCCCTATATTTCGGGCGGTACACTCTACGAATATATTGCACAGCACGGGCCACTCTCGCTCAAAGAGGCTCTCTGGCATCTTGAGCAGATAGCCTCGGCCCTCGACTACGCTCATGCGCGAGGATGTGTGCATTCTGACATCAAACCTGCCAACATTCTGCTCGATGGTGAGCAACGCATTGTGCTGGCTGATTTCGGTATCGCTCGCATTGCTAATGAATCGACGCTCAAACTCTCAGGTGAGCGGCGATTTGTGACTGAAACAAATGCCCTGATGGGAACGCCCGACTATATCTCGCCGGAGCAAGCACTCGGACAAGACCTCGATGGTCGCTCCGATATCTACTCACTTGCCATCCTGCTCTTCTTCTTACTCGCGGGAGAGCTTCCTTTCAAAGCGGATACCAGTATCGCGCTTGCATTGATGCATGTGCATGATGCGCCTCCTTCGCTCTGCCTGTGGCGAGCTGATGTTTCGCCTGTGGTCGATGGAGTGATACACCGTGCGCTCGCCAAAGGGAAAGATGAACGTTATCAGACGCCGGCAGCATTTAGTTCAGCCTTTGCTCAGGCACTCGAAATTCCATTTGAAAACAAGGGTGTGAGAAAGCAAGGGGGGCGTGAAGACGCTCATGCGAGAGAATATGCTCTTGATTCCGTGTTGCTGGTTCCAAAGCCTGTAGTGCAGGTGAAAAACGCTTCCTCGTTACCTGGGCGTACTCGCTTCCGTACCGCACGAACATTTTTCTGGGGGCCACGCCTGGCTGTTGTTGCCTCTATCCTGCTCATCATTCTTGTCGGGACAACTACGATGGCAACGGTTCTTATCGGACAACGCCTTGTACATGATCATAGTACGACAAAAGTAGCAGCGACCCCGACTCCACATACACGTACCAGTAACCAGAATATGCTTACTGATGAAAGTAATTGGCCTATCGGTGTCTGGGATTACTACGACAAGCAGCAACAGTATCACATCCTGAATAAACGGAGCACCAACTATAATGCCGTGCTTTACAACAGCCACGACTACACTGACTTCCGCTTGACAGTAACAGGTACTCTTGCGCGAGGAGACAATCTTGATTCCGACTACTATGGGGTGGTCATTCGAGCTACCTCGGATGCATCGAATTTTTACCTGTTCGAGATTAGCAATTCATCAAACGGAGATAGTGGTAACTATACCTTTTACCGCTACCAGAAAAACAGCACTGGTTGGGTATATCTTACATCGAATACCGTTTCCTCGATGCACCTCGGTATTGGAAAAAGTAACACGATTACTATTGTGGCGCAAGGCAATACCTTTACCTTTTTCGTCAATAACAAAGAGGTTGGCAAAGCAGTAGATAACTCGAAAGCCGCATTGGTAAGTGGGAACATTGGACTCTACGTCGAAGGTGGCAATATAGAGGTTCCCTTTTCTGGCCTTTTCATTCAAGAGTTGAAATAGACCACCCGTCGGGGTGTTATGGGTATGCAGGGCGTTATAGAATAACGCCCTACAATGGAACAACTGTTGATTGCTTTGCTGGAAACAGCACGTTCAGCAGCGTCTCCCCCTCGCTGTTTGCCCACACGTCGGGGTACATGTGGCGCAATTCATCGAGACTCCGATAACCAAAGAGGAGCTTGAGGAAGACGAGAGGCGGAAAACCAGCACTATCGTTGGCCTCGTAGATGGGAGCCTGCCAATTCTCTACCGTTGCTAGATGCCCCTGCTCGAACACCATGCGTAGCCCACCACGATAGAAATTGAGCCGTAGTTCGCCCGTGTAGCGTCCCATCACTGAACCCGCAAGACGTTGTTCTAATACAGGAGCAATATGCCGCAGGAACGCTGGTAGGTCAGGTACGCGAATGTACCATGCATAGGTCGGTTGCGAGTACGCGGTCAATTCCTGCCCCAGGACATCGTAAACGGGATGCGTTGTACCCAGTGACAGCACAAGCCGCCGCAATGGGTCTGTCGGCTGCTCTGGACGCCGCCTGGATACAGGTGTTTCCTCGGCATAGCGTAACAGTGCGCGTAGAACTGAAGGCATCATTGCATGAAGATTCACGTCGGGCAAGACATCGAATGGCTGAAACACAACGAAATCTGCACCCTTGCCACGTCTTGCTGATATGACGGTAACAAAGCCCTTTGTCGCTCCTGCACTATCGACAATCATCTGAATGCGTGGATAGCGTCCCTCTGGCGAGTTTTCTTTATGTCGAATTTCATATAGCCAATATTTGTCGGGAATGATGCTCGAAATCATGCCGCGAGTACGACGTAGATTGTAGAGATCTTGAAGAAATGGTACATCGGCTTCGGTTGCTGGACGCAGTGCATACGGTTCCGACTCGCCTTCTTTCGCTCTCGGTATCTGCGACACGTAGACACTTCGCTCGCCATCCAGGGCTAGCGCGTACTCATAGCCGAATTGCCTATAGAAGTAGGGTATACCTGTAATGCCCTGTACGAGATGTCCTTCGACCTCACTGCGGGCGTGAACCATCTCGAAGAGGGCGCGAATCAGGCCGCGATTGCGATAGGCAGGATCGCTGCCGACAATCTCCGGCTGTCCTACATCGAAGCGAATGCCTTCGTAATCCCAGCGATTGCGCCATAGACAGGTACAGGCGACGGCTGGACTTCCTTCACGGCTCGTATCTTCGATGAGGCCGTAGTCACCTGAACCCATCATAGGATGATCGCCGCGCATCAACCTGCGTATCTCGTTCATTATGCTGGCATTTGGTGGGTCATCAGCTTTATCCCTGAATACCATGCTCGTGAGTTGTGCGATTTTTTCGGTATCCTCAATCGTTGACCAGCGCAGAATCAGACCATTGCCCAGGTCGCGTCGATAGTTGGCCTGGGCAGCATCGTGATGTGGGTGTGATGTGAGCATAAAAAAGCTTTCAGTGTACGTGCATTTCTGCCGTGGAGTGCGTCGATGTGCGAAGTGGCAAGTGTTCGTAGCACTCCATGCAGTAGGTACAGAGGACACGACTATGCGGCATCTTCACCAGATGGATATGGTGGCTACACATCGTCTTGCCACACAGTGAGCAGGTATGAACATGCCAGGGTCTCAGTGCTGAATGGCAGAGAGCGCAAGTTGCGTGGATACGAGAAACACTCATAACTCTCTCCTTCGAGAAACGGCAGATTTGTAAGAGCGACAGGTGCTTTACGCTTAACGCCTGTGATACTCTTGTTACAAACGATATTTCCTACTAAAATAGTAGCACGACGCCTTGAAAGCGTCAAGATTGGCATGTTGAACGGTAGAAGAGAGCATGATATAGCAAAATTTCCATTGACATCGACTCAACAACCCTCTATACTAAGGTGGCAAAAGAACAGGTGCGGCGTAAGCAACGTAAAACAAAGCAAGTACGCGACCTATAGCATAATCTCTTACATGGCATATACAGAGGAGGAGCCGAACGAATGACCTACGTAATTACTCAGCCATGCATTGGCGTCAAAGATGCATCCTGTGTTGATGTTTGCCCCGTTGATTGTATCCATCCGTCTCAAAACGAGCCGGGTTTCGAGGAGAACGAGCAGCTTTTTATCAACCCGGATGAGTGCATCGACTGTGGTGCGTGCGAGCCTGCCTGTCCCGTCACCGCTATTTTTGAAGAATCTGCTGTTCCCTCTGAGTGGAAGAGCTTCATCAAGATTAACGCTGACTTTTTTAAGGCATAGTTGTGTACTGCGATGTGCTTTGTGCACTGTGTGTTATCGTATATTTCATGCCGATACCAGTGCAGCGATGTGGCTATGACCACGAATAGTCGCCAGTGTACGTGCTGAAATCGTCGAGATTGCTCGATTTGTCGGAAAATGGGATAAGTGTTCGCCGTCATCACACAAGATGGCTGCTTATCCCGTTGCCCACCACACTATGATTTTCGGACGACTTATGGTACAATGCATGTACCTGTTATTTCCAGAAACGCCATTCACACCATTTCAAATCGTTTCGCAGTTCTATCGTCTCAAGACATCTGGCAACACATACGTTGCACATTACCGTTAATCAGTACATCGTACATAGCCACTAGAGCGTCTGTGTACACCTCATTGGAGCATCATCCTTATGCCAGTAACACGGCGCAAACGCGCAACACCATCAGAAGAAAGTACGAATCAGGCCAGCGAGACCACAGAGGCTACAACACAGACAGGCGAACAGACTGCGACACCTGCTCAAGAGGTTATCACGCCTGATAATGCAAACGTCACAAATGGTGCTAATGGCGCAAATGCCACGAATAGCACAACTGATGTTGTTTCGCTTCCTGACCACTCTTCGTCTCCCCGATCTGCATCGAGTGAGCGTAGCAGCCGCCCGAAAGAACGTACTCATACCAGAAGAGTTCGGCACGAAGAGCCTTCTCAGGCGGCACAAGATTCGCAAATGGAAACATCAGTGCAAAAGACAGAGTCTGCATCATCTGCACCATCTGCGTCTTTCACACCAGCTACACAACCTGTTCAACAATTTCAACAACCTTTGCCATCACAGCAGCAACCATCTCATACGTTCCAGAATAGTACCTCGCCGACAGAGCAGCAAGCGCATATTTCCTCTGTCTCTGCTAATCCACAAATATCTCTGACACCATCAACATCTGAACGTGAACGCCCTGAACGTAACGACTATACACCAACGATTGAGCCAGGACGCCGTACTGCACGAGGCGAACTATTCCGACGTCCTCCGCAAATACCGCAACATGGGGGGTCTAATCAGCAAGGTGGGCAATCAGTATCATCGCAGTCTCCATCACCTGCTCCTGTACAGTCAACGCCCAATCATGCTCACGTGACGCATACACCACCGACGCCAACGCATGAAATCAATCTTCCGCTCGGCAACCTGCTTCATCTTGCCTATAACCCTGGTTATACAGGCTCCGAAGAGGCACGTAGCACACTGCTTCATAAGCTCGCCAGCGAAAGTAAGGCAGGGGGACGTGCGCGATGCTGGAACTGCGGCTCGCTCGCCGTCGTCTATGACCGCTGGAATACTCGTAGCAAAACCTTCGGCGAAGTAGGCGTTGCCATCTGCGAAGTGTGCGGAGCCTGGAGCGTCCTGTAGGCAAGCAGGGTGTGCAAGCAGGGTGTGATAAATCAGACCCCTACACGCTGGTGGAGAGACAAATCCAGTATGGAAACGATATGCGGCAGCGCAACAGGTTCCAACAGAGAGAATAAACAAATCCACCAGCGTGTAGGGGTCTGATTCTATCACACCCTGCTTGCCTATCGGCACGTATCGAGGTTTTTTTGTTAATATTCATTATCACGGCACTACATGGAACCAAACATGCAACCTCTGTCTTCTGCACTTCGTAATTATTGATAGAAGTATACACATTTCTGGCATACTACACATGTTGTCCATGACGAGATACAGGTGGGCAACAGAGGTAACATACATGTACAACTACGGAAATAATGGCCCTTACGGAAATAACCGCCCCTTCGGTGGTCGCAATAATACCTTTGGCTCTCGCTACCAATATCAGACCTTGCCCTATGGTATG
Source organism: Ktedonobacteraceae bacterium (assembly GCA_036788655.1). Lineage (GTDB taxonomy): Bacteria > Chloroflexota > Ktedonobacteria > Ktedonobacterales > Ktedonobacteraceae > JBBQVS01. The sequence goes on along the minus strand of DAIQNC010000105.1, from coordinate 1,859 downwards.
GAGCGAACACAGACAAGCAGCCTGATTAGCAAGGTGATGGGTCTGCTAGCCTTTTCCTTCATCTTTGCCAGCCTCGGCACATTCGTTGGTATAACGCTCTTCCCGAATATGGGATTTGGAACATATCTGTTTATCGCCATCGCGGGCCTTGTCGTGCTTATCGCGCTCAACCTGCTGATTCAAAAGCAGGGTCTCAATCTTATATTGCTCTACCTGTTTACCTTCCTGGAAGGCTTGTCAATTGCGCCGCTCATTGGCTACTATCTGGCGAATGCCGCCAGTATTCTGGGTGAAGCGTTCATCATAACAGCGATTACCGCCTTCGGTCTCGCAGCCTATGCATGGACGACGAAACGCGACTTTTCGAGACTTGGTGATTATCTGTTCTTCGGATTGTTGCTACTGCTGCTTGCGGGCATCTTTGGCATATTCCTCGGTGGTGTCTTCCATACCACGCTGTTCAGCCTGATATACGCGGTGGTAGGCGTTGCCATCTTCTCTGGCTACGTCCTCTTCTACGTGCAACGTGCGAAATACATGGCTGATACCTTACCGAATGCCATTGGCCTTACTGTTTCGCTGTTCATCACCTTGCTGAACCTGTTCATTTACATCCTGGAGATACTCTCCATTGTGCAGGGTGGCAACCGTCGCAGATAAACACCATTCGTAGTGCGCCGATGTATCGGTGGGGTCATCGACATCAAGGAACGCGCTACCGATACATCGGCGCACTACGAATATTGTATGGAATAGAAACTCCATGCTCGTTGTTCTTACTGGTGAAACAGATTCTTAACCATCGACGTTAAAGAAGATAGATGAACGGAATCTAAAGAAAGAGAGACATACTACTATGGCAGAAAATGCAAACCTGTTCCATGTGGACGATAAGGACTTCGAGGCAAAGGTGCTCAACTCCGAAACACCTGTTATCGTAGACTTCTGGGCGGCCTGGTGTGGCCCCTGTCGAGCAATTGCTCCTGTTTTCGAGAAATTGAGTACCGAGTACGAGGGGCGTCTGGGTTTTGCCAAGATGGACATTGACGAGAATAATCAGACAGCTATGGCCCTCCAAATCCAGGCTATCCCGACTTTGATGATGTTCAAGAGTGGCAAGCTTATTGGTCGCTTCGTCGGCCCTCATCCTTCTACCCTCAAACGCGAGATAGACCGCGTTCTGGCCCAACAGGGTACTGCCGCAAAATAACAGCACTGTAAAAAGAAACAATCTGTTCTCAAAGCAATTTTGTGAGAGAGCAGGTTGTTTCTTTTTACCTATTTTCCCTCTCGACGCCACGCATCTTTTGTGGTATATTCTTGCCATGCCTGACTGTGATATATCCTCTTTTCACCCACAATTCTTGTCAGGACATAAGGGGAACCACATATGCCAACATTAGAGCGATCAAATCCTCTGCCACTATACTATCAATTAAAAGAAGTATTGAAGCAACAAATACGTGCTGGTCATCTCGCACCACACACCGCAATTCCATCTGAACCTGAACTCGTCACCCAGTATCATGTAAGCCGCGCCACCGTGCGTCAGGCGTTGACCGAACTCGTCCACGAAGGGCTACTCTATCGTCAGCATGGGCGTGGCACATTCGTCTGCGAGCCACGTATTCAGCAGAACCTCAGCGAACTCACCAGCTTCACCGACGAACTCAAACGGCGTGGGAAGCGTTCGGGTGGGTTGCTGCTCGTGAGCGAACTGGTGCGTGGCTCTCAAGACGTGCGTGAAAAGCTCCGTCTGAGCGACGAGGAGCAGGTGGTACGCCTCGAACGATTACGCGCCGCAGACGATGTTCCAGTCGCGCTTGAAGTCAACTATCTGCCTCATCCGCGTGCCACAA
>DAIQNC010000104.1:8787-9087 GCA_036788655.1 Ktedonobacteraceae bacterium | reverse complement strand
CGTCCTGTACCTTTGAGGTCACAGCGAGTTTGCGATGCAAGCTCGGCGCACGTAGTATCCAGCTACGTTCAGGAAGCGCACCCATTAATTCGGAGAGGGCGTGTCGTTCGATAAATTTGGTGACAAGGGCGCGGTACTCGTCGGGCATCCAATCACGTGCCTCAACCTTGTGACCGGAACGAACCATATCTTTGAATGCAGCAATCTGTTCTTCAGAAGAAAGTGTTGTCGTCATAATTGTCCTCCGCGAAGGGCGCGTAAAACAAGCGTTGTGTACTGGTCTGCAACTTGCTCAATGGT
>DAIQNC010000104.1:0-8777 GCA_036788655.1 Ktedonobacteraceae bacterium | reverse complement strand
GATACGTCCAGTTGAGTGCGGAAAGCACAAAAACGGTGGCGAGATGAGCATTCTCAACGGCGAAGACACCTTGCCTCATGCCTTCCTCTATCGTTTCTTGGAAGTATGCTTCGTAGGTCTCGCGCCGCTCTTTGATGGCCTCACGTAATGGCTCATCCAGAAATTTCCATTCCTGGTAAAAGACGGTGACGTACTGAAGTTCGTTGGCGATAACGGTGAGATGCGCTCGTACCAACTGTACCATGCGTTGCTCAACCGATGACTCTAGTGATATGCTTCGTGCCTGTCGCAGAAACTCATCCGCAACATGGTTGACAATCTCCCAGAGCATCTCTTCTTTCGACTTGATGTGCGAATAGAGGCTTGCGCCTTGCAAGTCCAGCGTTTTCGCAAGGTCGCGCATACTTGTTCCGTGATAGCCACGCTCACTGAACAAGTCGCCTGCAATGGTAATGATGTCATCTCTGCTATGCATCGTATCTTTACCTGTGTATTTTTAATTTACTAACGAACGTTAGCTAGTCCTTGACAAAAGAGTACCTGAAAAAGTTTTAGAAGTCAATATCAAATAACTTTCAGGCCACTATTCGTGAAGGTACTATAACGTTGCAAGATGTAATGTACGTTGTCTTGGCCCATCAAGTTCAACGAGAATGACACGTTGCCATGTGCCTAGCACGAGTTGATATTGCATATAAGGAACAACAAGCGAAGGGCCAATGATGGATGAAAGAATGTGGTCAGGGGTATGTGATGGATCGTGAGGATGTCGATAGTTCATACGAGGTAACAGGCGGCGTAAGGCATCGAGCAAGTCCTGGTCTGTGCCAGGGTCGAGGTCGGCGGTTGTGATGGCGCACGTTGTGTGTGCAACGAAGATCGAGCAGAGGCCATCGGCGTTTTTTTCATCGTGCAGATGTTGTTCGATGATATCGGTGATATCAATAACCTGGTCTTTTTTGCGGCTCGAAACGGTGAAGGTTTTCATGAAATAGCTCCTCTCAAATCACTTTGTCAGAGTTATTATGATATCTGAAACGCTCACATGCAATGTCTGCAATCGTTTCACTTACAACTCGTGGTGATGTAGCTATTCCTTAGCCTTTAGAGATTGCTTAGACTTCTTCACCATTTACATTTTCTTCCGGGTGATCAACAAATGGAACTTCTTTTACATTGTTGTGGAGTGGGGCCGTCAATTCTTGATAGCCTTCAATAACCTCTTCGGCAAAAGGATGTGGAGATTCTGTAGAAGGTAAGACTCGCGCTGTACGATGACCTGGAAGGTCTGATGGTTTTGCCTCAATACGAACACTAAGAGCATTCATTACCAGCATATTGCGTTGTGCTAGCGATTGATGAGGAACAAATGAGTAGAGTGGGCCATTCATGGCTTCAAGTTGCCGCTCAATCTGCTCTGGCTCATGACCATACTGGCGACATGCATTTCTTACCTCTTCAATGAGTTGTTCCTGAGTAGGTGCGAAGAGTGCGTCTAGTAGTGTGATGAGATTCATTCCTCGATTGAGCATTACATGCCGCCCGTGAAGAAGCCGCTCCGCCAGTTGTGCCTCATGAGCAGGTAATCCTTGTAGCTGACGTGTGATATCAGCAAGTGGGAGCATGTCTAGCTTGTGGTTAAGAAAATCAATAGCACTCGCTGTATCCCCTGCTTGCCATTGCTGTAGGAGTTCCAGGCAACGTCGCCCTTCGTATTCTTTATTAGTTTTCGCAATGCTCAGTATGCGGCTCTTACATTCGCATATCCAACGAGCATGAAGATAGCGAACGGCATCCGCGATGGTCAATGTAGGAAAGCGTTGTTGCCCGTGCATGTCTTCTAGGAAACGAAAACTTGCTTCAAAGTCGGAGCGGATGCGCTCGAACGCCTCTAATTTTTGCTCAATCAGCCGTTGTGTCTCTGGTCTGAACGTTGAAGACATTTTTCTCATGACCTTTCTCCGTTTCACGCACTCTCTCTATAGCAATCACGACTCATGCATAGAAATAGTGACGACTGAATCTTCTCATTTTCATCTCATCTTAGACGTGTATACTGCAAAGCGGAGTACAGGAAATAAAAGTCCCTATCCCCATTTTCGTCCTGAGACTTGTACTCCTTTTTCCCTTTGATTTCGAGTATTCTGTACTCCTTTTTTATTTCATAAAATACCTGTATATATGCATCTTAAACGTCGTGGTACTGACTGTAATGTACCTATCTTTTCACGTAGGAGAAGAATGATTCATGCTAACCCGTTTGTTACAACTAAACTATATGGCATTTCAAAAAATTAATGCACCAGCAGGAGGACATCCTGTACTGGATGCGATTATGATTTTTTGTGCAAACTCACTCATCTTTTTCTTTCCAATTATTATGTTGATGCTTTGGGGTATACCTCTAGCCTGGAGAAAGCACTCGCTCTCACCAAAAGAGGTAGACAATTATAGAGAACGACGTGCTGTGGTGTTGTGGATAGGTGTTGCGTGTGTGCTGGCGTATGGCCTTAATCTCCTCATTGAGCAGTTTGTGTTTGAGCCGCGTCCTTTTGTGAGCCATAAAGTCCATCTATTGGTCTCGCATCCTGCTGATGGCTCATTTCCAAGTGATCACTCTGCATGGGCATTTGCTGTCGTAGGCATGATTCTGCTTGATTTGTTACTCGTCTTTATTGCACGACAACGCGAGCATTATGGACAACCATTCTGGCAAAAAGCTGAAAAGAAGTTTTTTCTTACAACAGGACTACTCTGTGTGTTGGCTCTGTTGCTCGCCTGTAGTATCGGAGTAGCACGTGTCTTTGTAGGGATACATTATCCAGGAGATATCATTGGTGGAGCAATTGATGGTCTGTTCGCTGCCTCAATTGTCACATGGGTGCGGCAACGGCTCGATTGGATTACACAGGCATTTCTACGGCTTGCGACGATGTTACGACTTGCGTAATTTGGCTGTTGGTAAACTGTTACAGAGTGAAACTTTTCCTATCATCGAACTGTGGTACTGATAAGCGTGTAAGCGCAATAACGCGAGTTCATGCAACAACTGTACAAGAGTTTTATGATAGGAGATTTTTTATGGTTCATGTTGGCTGGAAAGCAGGTCCAGAGCAGTTCCCGCCTGTAGAACTGATGGAATACGCCACCATTGCAGATAAAGTCGGTATAGATTTGATTGACGTGAGCGACCACATCAACCCGTGGAGTGAAGAAGGTCAGGCATCGTTCACATGGACATGGCTTGGAGCTACCGCGACAAAGACGGAGCGAGCGATACTCAGCCCTGGCGTGACCTGTCCGATTATCCGCTATAATCCAGCAATTATAGCTCAGGCAGCCGCAACCATGACACATTTTGCACCCCGACGTTTCTGGCTTGGCCTTGGTACGGGCGAAGCTCTCAACGAGTTTGCCGCGACTGGCGAATGGCCTAGTTATGCAGAACGTCGAGACCGCCTGGAAGAGGCAATTCAGCTCATGCGTGCGTTGTGGAGTGGCGAAGAGACGAACTTCGAGGGGAAATACTACAAGACTCGTAAGTTGAAACTATATACACCACCACAATCACAGATTCCGCTCATCATTTCAGCACTTGCACCACATAACGCTGAGTTTGCAGGTACACACGGCGATGGTTTATGGTCTGTTGGTGGTAAACAGCCTGAGATATATAAAGGCATCATTCAAAACTTTGAAAATGCTGCAAAGAAAGCCGGCAAAGACCCGTCGCAGTTGCCGCGCTTAATCGAGCTAAATGTTGCATACACAGATAACATTGACGCCGCTATTCAGGAACAACTTAAATATTGGGCTGGAACTTACGTCCCTGCTATGTATGAGCAAAACGTTTACACGCCAAAGATGTCTCAGGAGAACGGCGAGGTTGTTGGGCCTGATACTGTGAAGAAGACGGGGTGCTTCTCATCGAATCCTGAAGACCATATCAAGTTCGCACAGCAGTACATTGACATGGGCTTCGACTGCCTCATTTTCCATGCATCGGGCGACCAGAAAGCTTTCCTCGAATCCTATGCTCATGATGTCATTCCAAAAATACGTAGCATGACGAAGAGCAAGTGATAATCTTGTCTACTCTGTAAAACAAAAGAGAATAGCGTGTACATAAAGTACGCTGTTCTCTTTTATTCGTTTCAAACTATGCCCGGTTTAACCACTAACGATAGCTAATGCGTCTGTCGGGGTTGTACAACGGTTTTGTAGTAATCACACACATCTGTTAGAAAGCATCTATCGCAACGTGGATGATCGTAGACGCATATCCGTTGACCATGACGCAGCAGACCCTTGTGAAAGTTGTAAATCGTCTGAGCATCCTTTGGTAAAAGAGCCTGTAGCAGTGGGTGAGCATTATCCGCAGTGACTTTCTTGCCGATGAAGCCAAGACGAATCGAGACGCGATGCACATGCGTATCGACGGGAAGAATCGGCTTGCGACATGAAAAAAGCAGTACACACGCAACTGTTTTGGGGCCAACACCCTCTAAACGGCTCAACCATGCCGCTCCTTCATCAACTGGCATATCGCGCAAAAAATCAAGGTTCAGTTCGCCACATTCTTCATCGATACGGCGCATAATCGCTTGTAGGCGTGGAGCCTTCACTTCGGGCCAGTTGACATTAGCGATGGCATCCTGCACTTCTTGAGTCGGGGCATCGCGCAAGTTTTCCCATGTGCCGAACTTCTGCTTGAGATTGTCGTATGCAGCAGCGGTCTGCTCGTCACGTGTGCGATGTGAGAGGATGATGTCTACTAACATGCTGAGAGGGTCTTTTTTTGACCATGCCGCGACCCCATAATTCTCAGTAACACGTCGTGTCACCTCTAGTGCTTTTGCTGAAAGTGCTTCTATATCAGGTGATGTATAACCGTAATCGGCAGGGTTGCGTGGTGAACGTGGGCTTTGCTTCATATCTTTATCTTCCTTCTATTGAGCATTTTTCATGTGGATATTGTGTACACGTATGAGAAAAGCAGAGTAGTTGCATAATGTAACGCCTATACTGTAGACATAGATGACGGTATTTGCTCAAAAGGGATATAGATCAGCAACAGTGAAGGAATAGTCCTCATAATTCTGCATGCCAACGTTCTAATTGTGATATGATAGCAACGAAAGCGAGCGTAGAGTATGTGTAGCCTGACACATCTATGGTACGCATCGCATAGTTTCGTAACATGAAAGGCGACATCGTATGGAATTTTCTGGTACGCAGACGATAGACGTTCCCATACAGACAGTGTGGACGTATTTGTTGGATGTGAACAAGGTTGCGGCATGCGCTCCCGGTTTCCAAAGCCTGGAAGAGGTTGGTACGGAGCATTGGAAGGCCGTTATTTCTATCAGCATCGGCCCCGTCAAAGCAAAGTTCAATATTGATGTGACGCGACCGGAGATGCACGAGCCAGATAAGATGGTGGTGAAAGGACGTGGCAAGGCGGCGGGTAGTGCTGTTGAACTCGCTGGAACAATGAATCTCTCTTCCATTGATGAAGCACAAACGAGGATGGATTGGAGCGCGAACGTTGTGGTAAGTGGTACGCTCGCCAGCGTTGGAGCGCGTCTGATGAATAGCACCTCTGAGAAGCTGACCGAGCAATTCTTTACCTGCCTACGCTCAAAACTACAGGCGAGCAACACTGCTGGAAGTTAATATATGCAGAGTGCTATAGAACGTTGGCATGAGATACTGGAAGCACGCGCCAGACAGATGGATGAGGCTTACGCTCAACTTGGACGCACGAGCGCGGACTTCTGGGAACGGCGTGCCCATCACTATCACCGTGCAACAAAGGAGACGGTCGTGCATGACCCTCTTTTTCTCAAACTGCGTTCTATCGTGACGCCGCAGACGAGCATTCTTGATGTAGGCGCGGGTACAGGACGTTTCACGCTAGCCCTCGCGCCTTACGTCCATCATATTACTGCCGTTGAGCCAAACGCGGCAATGCTGCGTTACCTACAACAGGACGCAGAAGAGGCTCATTTTATAAACATCAGCACACATCCTCAGACGTGGCAGAATGCGCCTGACGATATCCGCGCAGACATCGTATTATGTAGCCATGTCCTCTATCCCATGCGCGATATTAATAGCTTTGTCCTCAAATTGCGTACCGCGACGCGACAAGCTTGCTATATCTACATGAGAGCATTGCACTTCGAGACAAGCCTGAGTCCTCTGTGGCAGCACTTTCATGGTGATATACGTCATCTGCCTCCAGGCTATATTCACGCTCTGGATGTGTTGTACGAGTTGGGTATCTATGCAGATGTCGAGGTCGTGAAAATGCAGGGTTCGTTACGCTATCTCTCCTTAGAGAATGCAACGGAAGAGATGCTCGAACAACTCATCTTGCCTGATGATGCGAAGACACGTGCGGAACTCCGTGGGATGCTCGATGGATGGCTCGTCGAACGGAATGGCGTCCTTGTGCCACCCATCGATGAGCAATGGTGCGCGATTATAAAGTTTACCCCTTAATTGCAGATGTGTATTCGGTTGTTGTAACAGAGAACATAGCTATTCGTAGTGGGGCGATTTATCGCTTGCGGACGCATATTAAGTCGCAAGCGATAAATCGCCCCACTACGAATAGCTATGTTTATGTAGCTAGGCGATAGCCTTATCGAGATTTTTGAAGAACGTTTCGAGGGAACCTTTGGTAATGTTGCCACCAATCGGGTTGTTGGCGATAGCAATAGGCCCTTCCAGGTCGGCATTCGCATCGTAGTTCAGGAGCGCACCGTCGGGCTGATCGGTAATGCTGATCTGACTGACTGCATTGATCGAGCCGCCTTTGCCCTTACGCTGAACCTGTAGCACCAGGAAGTTTGGAGCCTGTTGCTGTGCAATGCTGATAATAATGCCATATGGCCCTTTGAGTCCGGGCAGAGATGTAGTGATTTTGGCCCGTAGATGGTTGGCATCCAGATATTCAACACCACTGCAACCAGGGATACAGGACTGCAAGATATTCGGAGTGAGAATAGCATTATATACTTGTGCGCCAGATACTTTGAACTTATGACTTCCGTTCAATTTCATGTGAAGAACAACCTTCCTTGTCTGTAAAAATAGAGTAAGTTACTCGCTCATACTACCTGAAGCGAGCCATGCCTGATGGTATTTCATCAGTCAGGACACTATTGTAGCGGTTTTATAGGACACTTTCAAGTGTAGTCAGTCACAATCCCCCGATAGTCCCAACGTATGTAGATATATCAGGATATTCACTGGAAGAAAGCATCATTTTGGCCCAAAAGTGCTACTGTTAGCCTCTTCTAACGTGTAATATGTTATACTTCGCACTGTATTCTGTACCATATATCAAAGATATCCTTGATGTCTCAACGTAAAATATGATGCGTAAAGCGAGGGGTATGCATGACTCTCTATGAGAAGCAACAGTCGCAAGACCAGTGGCAACACAGGCTCGAACAGGAGCGTCGCAACATTTCGGTTTCAGTAGAAGAGGCTATGACTATCCAACCTGATGAGGAGTGGAATGAAGGCGAGGAAGGACATGGATCAGGTGAAATGCAAAGCGAGCTGCAACCATCTGGAAAAAATACAGCACTCATTCCTCCTCGTCTGAGTTTACAATCGAAAATGTTGCCAGCAGTACGTTCTGAAAGTTTTGTACAGTCGGCAACAGCAGCTCATGCCGCGTTCCAACAGGCTGAAGCGCGAGAGAAACAGCAAACGAAAAAGTCAACATCGTCTCAAACAAATATTTTCACACGTCTTGCACAACGCCTCACTTCTTCCTTTGCCGCAGTCAATATTTCGCCGCCAGAGCAAGTGCTACCTCTTGCCTCGCCAACTGTCTCACCTGCTTCTTCCCTACAAATTCCAGCGATTCCTCATTCTCATCAGGAGCAGCCATCGAACATTCCGGGACATCAGCTGATGCATGTGCCAGCGTCTCCTCTAGTGCGTGAAGTGCATAATTCTGTATTGCCATCTGCAATGATTATTGATGCCATTCCTGCGACCCCATCGACACGCCCACAAGTTGCGCCTCAGCAGACCGGGCCACAACGCCTCGCAGGGTATTCGACAAAGGTTCGCTTGAAAGTGGCTCCTCATCCGCAAACATCACCACTTCCTGCTGAACAACGGCCAACTATGGCTTATGAACGTCGAGAACGAGCTTCAGATGAGTCTTTCTTATATGATGAGCAAGAAGCGTTGCGTGAGCCGCTCATGATACAACTGAATATACCTGATATAACGAAGGTGTCAACACGTCCAGACCTTGTTGCTGTATCTCCATCGCTGGAAGAAGGGCATGAGCAGGTAGGGAAGGAGCAACCGGCACTCACATCCATGTTCACGCCCACGCATCAGACCTTCTTTGGATCTTCTGCATTTGAGTTGGGTCAGGCAGAAGTGATGGTGGCACAGGAGCAGGTACAACTGTCGAGCGTAGTACATATCACGCTGACTTCAAACCCTGGTCAGACTCTTATCCAGTATGTCTCATTACATCCCGAAGTAGGTTTTACAGTGCATCTCACAGCTCCTGCAAGCAGCAAAACGAGCTTCAATTATGCCTTACTGGTGCAATCACAGGATGTACAGGCAACGTTATAGTTCGCCTTCAACTTCCATACGTAATCGTGTAAAAAAGTCAGACATGTAGCTGTATCGCTCCTGGGCGAGTCGTTTTCCCGTCTGAGTGGTCATGCGTTCTAGCATATTGCCGAAAAGGAGTTGGAACTCCCTATTGGGTGAATAGTCCGAGCGTC
>DAIQNC010000103.1:0-9104 GCA_036788655.1 Ktedonobacteraceae bacterium | reverse complement strand
AAGGCTGACATTTTCATATGCTGCGAAACCGTATGCGCTGTATGTGAGCGTTGTTCCTGCTGAACCACTCAGGGGAGCAAGTGAGAGAGTAGGCGGATATATATACGACTGGGTTGTAGCAATAGTGTTGCTTGTCTGCCCGATGGCCGCGATGGTATTGAAACCAGGAGCCGTCGTTTGGGGAATGGTGGCATAAGCAACAAATGAACCTGTCGAATTGCCAACACCAGTGGTAAGCAGTGTGCCTGTGCCGGGGCCAGTATAGCCCAGATACACATTGACGGTTTCTCCTGCTGCGAAGGCATTTCCGTCGATGTGTAGCTGTGTTCCCGGCCCGGTATCAAGCGGCCCTGCATAGAGTTGTGGAAGCAACTGAAAAGGTGCGGATGCAACCAGACCCGATGTTTGCCCGACACCAGCTATTGTATACGTCCCGGTTGCAGCGAGCGGTCGGTTTACTGCGGTACTGAAAGCCCCTGTTTCATCTGCCGTAGCCGTTGTGAGCAGTGTACCAGTTCCCGATCCGGTATAGTTCCAGTAGATATTCACGCTCTCGTTTGCGGCGTAGTTCTGACCTGTGACAGTATTTTGATTCCATGCGGAATACGCACCGGATGTAGGTGTCACAGAGAGCATTGCCCCCGCTGCATATGCCTTCTGATGATGTGGTGAGTTGAGTGCAAAACCAGCAGCAACGATCAAGGCGATAGTGATAAACAGGGAGCGATTTTCTACAAATTGTCGATACCCTCTTTTAAGAGATGACGGTTTTAGCTTCACAGTTGTCCCCCTTACTGTGTTATGCAAATATATAAAAAATGATATATCCGAAAAGGAATTACCAGGGATGTGTGTCATAGAGTGATTGAAGAGCTTCGAGTGCCAGACCCATTGCTTCTGTTGTCACCCAGTCGCCCGGACGCCCATTGGATAGCTTGAGTGGCGTCCAATCAGCGTTTTCTTCAAAAAGATAGCCATGTCCCTGTTTGTCGTATGCCTCTTGCGTCGCAACTTGATATAAGGCATCCTGCATAGATTGATAGCGGTTATGTGTAAGTGTGTTAAGAACGTGAACCACTTCGAGCATCTGCACCTGCCGTCCGGCTTCCTTGACTCCCTTGACAATCTGTGGTTGTCCGGGATGTTGATAATCCGTGCCAGGAAAGACGGTTGCGACAAAATAGCCGAGATGTTGTGTATCCCACAGTCCCAACGAGTTTTGTTCGAGCGTGAAGGGTGTAAGCAGGTCTATAACGTCTTGTAGAAATTCCTGCTGGTGAGTTACCATATAGGTGTGCAGGAGTGAGAGCATTGATTGTGCAAGGTCATTGCCCACCGCAACCACACCACCATCAAGAAGATACGGGGTAAATCGCCCACGTAGTATGTCGATGCCGCTTGTGCCGATGCGTGAGATGGTTTCATCAGGATTCGCAGTGCCATCAGGAAGCAACACGTTCCCCATCTGATACAGGAATGTGTGATAGTTATTCAGATAGGCGTGTGTATAGACAAAGTGAAGAATATGTGTGCCATCCTGTGTCCATTCAGGCTTTTTAAATTGAGTGCCAGCCTGTATAAGGGCGCACCCGATTTGAACGGCGTCATCCACTCTATAAATGCCTGTCGGAAAGGACTCGTTCACTATGGGAAAGCTCGACGTGATTTCATAGACCATACCAATTGAAGGCTGATAGAGCCGCGTAGCAAACGCATCAGCGAGCGAATATGCAATACGCTTATAGTCATTATCCTGCGAAAGGCGATACATATCCATAAACTCGTCATAATGCCAGCCGCGCCAATCACCACGAATATCGCCAGGCTGAAATTCGTATTTCACAATCGCACTATAGCGCGAGATTTCATTATCGAACTGGCTATCTTGCGGATGTTGAGCTTTATAGAGCCAGAGATTGTGCAGATAGCGCAAATCGGTGTTCCAATCGTGCTGTGGCGGCTGCGTTTTGGCAGGAACGCCCGAAAGTGTAAGATTTGCTTCGAGTGGTTGCGTATCATAGAGCCAATTAATCCAGAGGCCACCCATACCATGATTGATCGAGGGGTTTGCATCAAAGCCATTCTGCTGAAAATTTTTTAGTACATCCAGCACGATACCGCTCTCCGGGGTATTGTGAGATGGTGTATTTGTTCTGGGTGTGGTTTTGGACGCAAAAGGCATAGTGAAGCTACAGGCAGATAGGAGCAGCATAAGCAGCAGACTCGTACTCCACCACATATAATGCCGTTGCCTGGACAAATTTTTTGCGCTAACCATGTTGTGACGTGATTTATCACGTGCGTCCATATTCTTGTGTGACACATAGGCGTGATAAATCACGTCACAACATGGAGTGATATGAGGATTGACGGTCATGGGTGTACTTCCTCGACGTATTTTGATGCCTGTTCGTCCAGATACCAGCTAAACGAACCACCCCGAAGTCGCCTTGTCACGGGGCGCAGATGGCTGGAGACGTGCCGCTGAAAACGGTCGGAGACGAGGATATGCACAAGTGGCGAACGCATAAGGCGATGCTCGAAGGTGCGATATGCATTCAACTTTGCTGGACGGAAAACACGCCAGGGACGCACTATCTCATCTCCGACGACCTCGATATCTTTGCTACTGCCGAGTCCGCGTCGCTCCGCTAGTTGAAGATGTTCGATGGATAAGGGGTCAAGACCGATGAGCTGGGCGCAGATGGTATCAGAGGCAACAAGGTCTTGTGAGGCAAGCAGCATATTCATCTCTACAGGGTCTCCATAGACGGGGCCATTGCCTTCCATCGCTGTCATACCATCAACAAGCGTGATGAGTCGCCCCTTAAATACAGCATTGATGTCTACAATGGCTTTGCTCAACCAGCGGTGATAGATGACGCGGCGCGATTCAGGAATCATGCCGTACATATTTTTGAGCGAACAGGTCATGGTGGCGTATTTGTGTGTCTTCACTTTTGGAATGGTGATGATGAGTTCTGCTTCCGCCTGTCGATAGGAGAGGTCGAAGGCTTTGAAGTGCAATCCACGAACAGGCACACGCACCTTGCGATCTTGAGTAAAATTCGCAAATGTAGCACCGTAGCGTTTACAGAGATTGTCCAGATCCATGTAGCGTACTGTTTGAGCAAGCCGACGCCCCTGTGTACTCGTCCCAACCTCGCTTTCGCCGACCGTAACACTACAGTTTGCATCTGCAAGTATACCCAGGAGCGACTCCAGAACGGGAATGCTGGTATTTGCGCCACGTGCGATGTAGTCAGGGTTGTCGGTGATCAGGTTTGGTTTCACCACAACCTTTAGTCCCGGTGTGAAGCGATGAATGCACTCGGAAAGCTCCAAGACTCTCGTAACGGTGGGACGTACATCTTGAGGATTAGCTCTTGCTATGGCTACTTTACTCATCGAACAAGCTCCTTTGCACTGGCACTGGAATACTCTTTGCTCACATGCGAAACAATGACCTTGATTTTGCCAGACTTTGACCTCTCTATGTGATCCACCTGCCGCGAAGCGATGCGTACAGCGGGGCCAACGATAGGACGGAGTGCGTCTTCTATCTGCTGTGGTGTTGCATCGCTCCAATCGGGCGAGGCTTCACAAAGCACATCCAGTTCATGAACGGTCTGCTGCACAATCTGGAAGCGTTGAATGCCTGAGACGAAGAGCAACGCTTTCTTGGGAACATGTGGCGAGACGAGTTTTCCTCCAGGCAGGACAAGGAAATCGAGCATCTTGCCGTCAACCACTTTCATCATTGGCAGGTGGCAACCGCAATCACATTGTCCGTTTGAGGGACGCCCAGCGTCCGAGGAGCGATAGCGAATGAGCGGCATGGCCGTGTTGTAGAGACTCGTTACCACAATTTCACCGACTTCGCCAGGAGCGACAGGCTTGCCATCGTTCAAAAACTCTACCAGAATAGCATCGGCATTGATATGGTACTCTCTGGCACGGCGGCATTGCCACGCGACATCGCCGACCTCAATCAGGCCATAGATGTCCATAATCTCCATATTGAAGACTTCATGTGCCAGCATACGTGTGTCTTCGCCGAGCAATTCAGCAACAGTGAAGAGCAATCGAGGTTTCCAGTCCGAAATGCCTCGTCTTCTCATTTCCAGTGCAACGGCATGAAGCGAGGTGGGATATGCCTGTAGTACAGTAGGTGCGAATGTACGAATTTTGTCAACCTGCACATCCAGGTCTTCGATAACATCGACATCCAGTCCAATCATTACATATTTTTTGAGGAACGAACGCCAGCCGCCGCCCGTGATTTGATGACCGCCGCGCTTGCGCGTCATCGCAATATTCACCCATTTGTCGCCGGGATGTACGCCGCACCACAGCTTTTCGCGTACCTTCAATGCACGTGCAAAGTTCAGCGCATGTTGGTCATAGGCATACTCAACGGGTTCACCCGTTGTGCCAGAAGAGTGCGTCACCTTACATGCACTCAAACTCACTCCGTCTGCGAGCATTTCATGGAAGTGATTTTTTACATCAGCGCGATTGATAATGGGCAGAAATTGTACATCGTCGATAGTACGTATGTCTTCGGGTTTGATGCCCCGTTGATGCATGGATTCTCGATAAAATACCGTATTGTGATAGGCATGAGAAATGATAGAGCGCAGTCTATACAATTGAATTTCTTGAATCTTCTCCTGGCTCATCGTCATAGTACGTATGAGACCTGGAAGATTTTTTGCGACAGATAACATAAGTGAGTCCTTTCAGAAAATAATTTTATCCATTAAAGATATTGGCGTAGCAGACGATTAAGCTGCGTTCTTTTTGCTTTGTCTACTCCCAGTGTTGTTAATGTGGCACTTCCAAGCTCGATACCTGCATTGATGGCTTGCCAGCTTACGCGATAACTGTATGCGAGTGCTGCGAATGATGTATGACCTGTCACTTGATAAGCCGTTGAAGGTGTTCTGTGAAAAAAGCTGTGTCCGCTCGATGTGAACGAGAAAATACCATTGGTCGTGATAAAACGGTACTGGCGTAGGGCATTAAGCAGGTCAGTTTCATCAGGCGACTCACTCTCAACAATGGTGAGTATTTTGCGCTTCGGGTCGATCTTGTGAATGTCATTGCCGCCTGTCATAATCTTGTCTGGAGCGTAACGGCGTCTCCAATCGAGAAACCAGTCGAGCGGAGGCATATAGCCACCCATATGTCCACTATTCCACCCTTCAAAGCCATCGACCAGCTTCAATACATCGGGCATAATTCTTCCTTGCTCTGGATGAGCCAGGAGAATAACGCAATTCTGTTCTTTTCTTGCCTCATATACTACCTCAAATGGCTCAGTTGAGCAGATAAATTTCCTGCATCCGAGCAGAAGCATATCCCCCGATGTAGTGGCGACCTCCAGCCCTGGAATAAAGCGAAAACGATTATCGCTCAATCTGTCACAACTTTGAATATAGTTAAAATATGCGTCCTCATTCGTTCGTTCCGCATGTTCAGTCATAGCGGCAAAATAAAAGCTTGAAACCCAACGTTCTCGCAATATCTCAAGTGCGTAGCATCCCTCTTTTGAGCAAGCCGAGTGGTTATGAATAATGCCTGGAAATTTCATTATATTCCCTTCCTCACTTGACAAATATTTATTATATTTACATAATATTTTATTTTGTTTAGAAAAGCTGTTATGATTGTAACAAGTAATGTTTATTTGTGCAAGTATACATAATGTTAAAAACAATTATAATTATGTCAATAAGAATAGCTAATATTACTTATAGTTACTATTGAAATAGAACCACGTTATTTAACAAATGAAGCTATTCGGTGAAGACCAAATAATGTTTTTTCATGAAAATATCACATCATTAAAAACACAGTTATTTGCACGAAATAGATGTTGTGGAAGTGAAGTGATTTTGAGATGAAAATTGCTATAAAATAATTTATTTGCTTTATTTTTTGGAGGAAGAACTTGTGGAAGAGAACCGAAAGTACCTATCTATTATTGTGCCTGTCTACAACGAAGAAGAGAATATATATCTTCTCCATGAGAGGCTACATCAAGTTTTGCGCGTACAGAAATTTTCTTATGAAGTTATTTATGTTGATGATGGAAGTAAAGATGGAACATTCTCTCAGCTTCAGCACATTATCGCGCATGATTCTTCTGTAAAAGTGGTGCAATTGCAGAGAAACTTCGGGCAAACTGCGGCAATCTCAGCGGGAGTGGCTCATAGTGTGGGTGAAATATTGATATTCATGGATGGAGACCTGCAAAATGACCCGATAGATATTCCGCGTCTGCTGGCGAAGTTGAACGAGGGATATGATGTGGTAAGTGGGTGGCGAAAGAATAGACAGGACGCGCAGTTAAGCCGCAAATTGCCTTCGATGTTAGCCAACAAGCTTATCTCGAAGGTATCGGGGGTCTATCTACACGATTATGGATGCACACTCAAAGCGTATCGGCGAAAAGTGTTTCAGCATGTGCGCCTCTATGGAGAAATGCATCGCTTCATCCCTGCATACGCCGCTATTTCCGGTGCATCAGTGACGGAGCTTGACGTTGCTCATCATCCGCGCCGCTTTGGAGTCTCGAAGTACAACATCACACGTACAGTGCGCGTCATACTGGATTTGATGACACTCAAGTTCCTGGGCAGTTTTGGTACAAAACCTCTGTATGCATTTGGAATACCTGGGCTTGCATCCATCTGTATCGGGAGTACGCTTCTTACTACAGCTGTGATAGGAAAAGTTCTTCCACCTCATAACCGTATTCATCGTACTCCTCTGCTACCTGTATCTATTCATTTTTCTGGTTTTGGAATGCAGTGCATCATGATAGGACTTTTGGCTGAATTGCTGATGCGTACCTATCACGAGTCTCAGGGAAAATCAACCTACGTCGTGAAGAGTGTTTCCTCTCCTGGATTGGCTGATTCATCGACAGTGGATGAGGAGAAAAGTGACTCTTCTCTTGATTTAATGTTTTTGTAGTGCGTTTTGATTATGAATGAGAAAACTACCTTGGAGGAAATGGTTTTTGAGTCTCCACGTCGCTTCAAAAAGCTTGTCTGGATACTGCCGACACTGCTTCTCTTGCTCGCAATGGTTGCTGGTGGCACTGTTCTCTATACGACACATGCTGCCGCACCCAGTCCACTGAACGGGCGATATGATCTACGTGCCGTCACAAGCGGTGGGCCACAGAATGGGTTGTACATCACTGGAGCAATGGCCCTATCCGTGAGCGCATCGGGTAACATCAATGGTATTGCCTGTGGTTTGAGCTATGCACCCAGTCGTTGTCTGACCATCACAGGAAAGACGCCAGACAATGTGAACGTAAGCCTGAAAATCGCAAACAGTCAGAGTCCTAAATTCTCCGCTATCTCATTTACTGGCGTGTTCCATCAATCGACAGGTGCGAAGGGAAGCTTTACTGGTTTCACTGGAACATATACGTTCGGTACTGGTGCAAGTGCTTCCACTGGACATTGGGAAGGCATAAGCGGGCCAGTTCCAGCGACGAGTGGCTCATGGAAGTTCTACTTGATTGTGCAATCTGGACATGATAAGGGTGTTACCTACAATGGTGTGCTGAACCTTGTGCAAGATACAAGCACCGATGCGGTAGTGGGTACATATACGCTCACAGGTGGAACAGCAACTCCGGTGAATGGGTCGAATCAGAATGGTTTCGTTTCCCTGAATCTTGGGAAGCCTGCTGTGTATGTGTTGAAAGGCACGTTCACGACACCCGATAAAGGGTCTACCGGACGCATGGACGGACAATTCTATATGCCCAATGCTGGTAAGGGTAGACAAAATGACAGAGGATACTGGGTTGCCAACCAATAGCTTATTCAGATAATTTGTCTGCCATATGTAGTCACGTTGTTTCATGACCTGATTGCACATGACCGCATATGGTCAGACGTATGAAAGATACTCTCTATGCGAATTTTAATGATTGCCCCCGAACCATTTCTGGAGCCGCGAGGAACGCCGTTCAGTGTCTATCATCGTGCAAAGGCATTGACGATGCTTGGATATCAGGTAGATTTAGTTACTTATCCAATAGGGAAGCGTGTGGAGATGCCGGGTCTACGAGTTTATCGCTCATTGTCATTGCCATTTATTCGTAAGGTCAAGATAGGCCCATCGCTTGCAAAGTTCCCACTTGACCTGTTTCTCCTCATAACCGCTCTATGGCGATTATCGGTAGGCCACTACCAGTACCTGCATACACATGAAGAGGCTGGCTTGATGGGCGTTTTTCTTGCACGTCTATTTGGTTGCAAACATCTCTATGATATGCACTCCGACTTATCGCAGCAGATGTCCAATTTCGCCTTTACGAAAAACAAGTTCCTTATCAAGAGCATAGAATCGGTACAAAAATACATCATTCGTCAAGCAGATGCGGTCATTGCTATTTGTCCAGACCTTGAAACAACTGTGAGGGCGATAGACGCTGAGAAGCCAGTCTATATGATCGAGAATGTCGCCGTCGATGAGGCGTTGCCTGAAGCACCTATGGATGATGTTGTAGCACTCCGACGGAAGCTGCAAGTGGGTGATGGGCCAGTCCTCCTCTATACAGGAACATTCGAGGGCTATCAGGGAATAGAGCTTGTACTGCATAGCATACCCAACGTGCTTAAGTCATTTCCCGATGCACATTATGTCTTTGCAGGTGGAAAGCCAGAGCAAGTCGAGGCACAACGACAACTGGCACAGGAGTTGGGAATAGCTGAACGTGTACGTTTTGTGGGACAACGTCCCCTTGAAGAGATGCCGATGTATATGGCGATGGCAGATGTATTGTTGAGTCCACGTAGTAGAGGCACGAATACGCCACTGAAATTGTACACGTATCTGCGTTCGGGTAAACCAATCCTTGCAACTGCTATTCTTTCACATACACAGATACTGACACCAGAGATGTCTATACTGGTTTCACCAACAGCAGAGGGACTTGCTCAAGGAACATTGCAGCTTTTAGCACAACCCGAACATGCCCGGCAATTAGGGAAACAGGGACGACTCATAGCCGAAATGCTCTATAGTTGGTCGGCATTTCTTGAAAAAAATAGACGTGCTTATGAGCATTT
>DAIQNC010000102.1:7094-9150 GCA_036788655.1 Ktedonobacteraceae bacterium | reverse complement strand
CGTTTTGCCAGAGCCAGTCACGCCGATAACTGCCGCGCAACTACCGTACTCAATCCTTAACGATATGTCGCTTAATGCTATTTTTTCGATAGAGCCAGTACGATAGGTATGGTAAAGATGTTCAGTCTGTATGATAACACTCATGAGTGCAACTCCTGTGCCAATACCTGTGCAATGTCATCGACGGTCACAGCAGTAGCTGGAATCGAGACACCAATCTTTCGTAATCGGCTTGCCAGTTCAAGCGGCTCAGGAATGGCAAGATTGATAGCACGCATTCTCGATAGGTCCGAAAAAAGTGCGGCAGGTGTCTCATCCAGAATGGGGCGTCCTTGCGCCATCACCACAACACGATGCGCGAGCGCAGCTTCTTCAAGCATATGTGTCACATGAATGATAGTCAAGCCGTAATCACGGTTCAGTTGGTGCAACAATGAAACAATTTCTTGACGTGAAAGTGGGTCAAGCATCGAGGTAGCCTCATCCGCAATGATACATTTTGGACGCAAAGCAAGCACTCCCGCAATAGCGAGGCGTTGCCGCTGTCCCCCTGAAAGCTTCTGCGGTGGTTGACGGCGCAGGTCTGTGATACCTACTGCGTTCATCGCTGCTTCGACCCGTTCCGATACAACAGGAACGGGAAAGCCACGCACCGTCAAGGCCCATGCCACATCATCCTCGACCACCGTTGCGATAATCTGGTTATCGGGATTCTGAAAAATCATCCCGACCTCATCCCGAATCAGTCTCCGCTTTGTCTCATCACGTGTATCGTGACCATCGACATACACATATCCACTATCAGGAATAAGCAAGGCATTACACATGCGAGCAAGCGTTGATTTGCCACTCCCGTTATGTCCCAGAATTACGACATATTCACCTGCCTGTATGTCCAGACACACATCATTGAGGGCAATTTGAGTTCCACTGTCGATATTACTTGATTTTTGTGTCTTTTGAGCAGGGTATGTGTAGGCGACGTGCTGTATCTCGATAAATGCCACTAGACACCTGCTTCCTGTTTGCTTTGTTGCTCTTGATATGCTTGCTTCTGCTGACGTGTTTTACGTTGCTGCTTTCCTTTTCCCTTCCCCTCATTGCGCCTTCGCCTATATTTTACGATTGCACGTCGCATACGGCGTATACGTCTTTGCGCTCGCCTTCCACCAGGTAATGGACGAACATCATAGCCGAGAAGCCGCACCATAGTATTCGTTGTAACATATATTACCGTGACAAAGGGGCAGAGGACACACCAGAGAGCAGCATAAAACAACGCCCACCAGTAGGTAAAGCCGAATGCGGCAACCGCTGCAATGGGCGGATAGAGCGTATGTTGCCACCAGCCCTCTAGTCCGAAACTTGCAGCAATGGACTGAATAATGGAGATAGCGATATTGTACGTGAGGTGGAGTCCGCGAATAAGTGTTGTGAAAGGTAAGCCAACCAGCCAGTAACTGCCGAGCGTAAGCAAATAAACCGTAAGCGCACCGCCCGTGATACCAATAAGAAGCAACGAGATTGTACGCATTCGATGCCTCATGGTAAAGCCCAGAAACAGACCCCCGATGCATTCCAATAACATCGGTACAATGAGTAACGGGCCTGTGATAATGCCTGTGATGAAGACTGCGACGCACATGCCCATAATGCCCACATAGAGACCACGTCGCAGTACCAGAATGGCGAATACGACGAAAATGAGGACACGGAAGAAATCGCCACCTACAGGCAGATAGGTGACGAGCAATTGGAAAATTACGCAGATATCAGCGAGTAATGCGCCCTCGGCAATCTCTATCGCGCTCAGTCGTCTGAGCATTATAACTCCTTGCATCTATCGTCAATTTCATGTATTGTAGCGCGTCGTAAACAAACGAACAATGCTCTGTGTGCATATATTTCACGTGCGATAACCACATTTCTTACGCCTATCTGTAGTCCG
Organism: Ktedonobacteraceae bacterium; assembly: GCA_036788655.1. GTDB lineage: Bacteria > Chloroflexota > Ktedonobacteria > Ktedonobacterales > Ktedonobacteraceae > JBBQVS01. Next base: position 7,202 of record DAIQNC010000102.1, on the reverse strand, counting down.
ACGATTCATCGCGGACGAGTTCACACCGGACTAATCGCCCACGATGCTGAATTTCCAAGTTCAACCCCGGTCATTCTGTAGGGACAGATTCATCACGTCCGTCTGGCT
>DAIQNC010000102.1:0-7084 GCA_036788655.1 Ktedonobacteraceae bacterium | reverse complement strand
ATCAGCCATCTTCGCACGGACGTGATGAATCTGTCCCTACAGAATGACGTAACCAGCCTGTAAAAGTTCATTATTCAGGATGACAGATATCACAATCGCCACAACTGTTTCAGTGTTCCTATCAACTGGCTTTGCCGCTGCTCTATGATCGTCGGTGTCCATTCACGATAACGTAACACCTGGGTTGTGATGACAAAGGGAGAGATACCGTCATGCGTTGTGAAGTATTTCTGCTTCTTATCATCGAAGTCGAAATTTTCAGCCTTCATATTCTTGCCCTTTGAGAGCAGGACGAGGTTGCCAAGACGATGTACATATCGCTGACGCACATCTCTTGTAGGAAACGTGACAGACCACTCACTATCAGGCGATGGGCGTTGTGGCAAGACATGCTCTATCGTCACCGTTTGATGGTCATAGGTAGCCACTTTCTCAGATAGGGCGGTATCCAGGCGCAAAAGAACATAGCGACAGGGATAGTGCAGCAGGTACATATCGCCATCAAGCACATGTAAGAACTCACGCTGTTCGCCTTCTCGTAGTTGGAGCGGAGAAACAGGTGAAAAGAGGTCTTTGCCCTCATCGATAGCTGTTAATAGTTCACAATAACGGTCTATGCGCTTATAGGGTGGAACTTTACAGACAACAAAGCTCGCTACCAGACGCTCAAGGTCAGTAAGGAAACGCAATACTAAATCTGCGTGATGTTTGTGGTTTTGCACAAAATAGTAGAGTGCAGGGGGTATCCATTGAGAACGATCAAGATGGTCAAGCCACTTGAACATAGCATTGATTTCTCTATAACGCGCAGGTGCGCCATATTGATAGTTCGCTTTGAGAATATTATTGAGCGCATGAGCATATGGGAACAGAATTTTGTCGATAAAATCTTGCGGCGTCTCGTAATGAGGAGCGACGTACTGATGAAACTCCTCTATCATGCCTTTTACCTGTCGCTTTTTGGCGAATATGGCGCGTAGATGATAGAACAAGTCCTCGAACGCCTCTATACCAAGCATCACCTCTAATTCTTCCCAGCGATTGGCATACTCATCCTGCTGATTTTGTGGAATGGCACTGATAATTTCGGACTTAATCATGTCCGGGTACGAGAGGTTAAGTCCACGACTATTAAGAACGGAGAAAATGCGGTATACCGAGTCGAGGTCAGGGCTAGAAACGGCGACGACGATAAGAAAGCAGCGATTGACGATAAATTGTGTCAGAGTGGTTAGTTGAGGTTGCGAAAGCTTTTCCAGTTCGCGTAAGAAGCCGAGGGTGTTTGCACGAATATTGCGTTGTGGCTCGGAAAGCTGTGCGTCGAGTAATCCTTTTAGCTCTTCGATACCACCTTCATCCTGAATATATTTCTGGAAAAACTGTGCGTCTCGATCACGAAGTCGTAACCGATAACGTGTTGGCGTTCCCGTAATCACATTGCCTTTTTCGGAAAGCAGTGAGGTCAGCCCTTCGGCATAATCCGATTTGACGAGGCTACGGATGGCAGCAAGCAACATTGTGAGCGTGGTTAAACGCTGCTGCCCGTCGATAACCTGCGCGTCTGGTTCATCGCCTTTGATCAGCACGATGCTACCGAGAAAATAAGGCGGCAGTTCGTCAATTGGCTTCTCGCCACCTTCCATCGAACGCCACAAGTCCTGATAGAGTTCCTCAGATTGCTCATTTGTCCAGGAATAAGCTCTCTGATAGAGAGGAATCGTAAAAACAAAATCATCACTAAAAATTTTCTTGATTTGATATTCCGCACCACGGATGTTCATTTTACTCATGAAATACTTCCCCTGCTAGCCATATAGAATGTGCAGGTATCATAGTAACGGCAAGCACTTCAATAAGTCAAGTCTTCCAGTACATGTTAGCAAAGACGTTTTGCCAGTTGAACTGCTGCAAAAACTATCTCATTTGCTATCGAACACATGTGCTTCTAATTCGCAAGCAGAGGGTTCACTGAGGCGATAGATGCCTTGTATAGCTAACGAGCTAACCAAACGTCCGTCTCGCAGATACTTCGAGAGATCGCGTTCCCGACGTTGGGAGCAATAGTGTAGCCGCACCAACAGTTCTGGTGGAATGGTCAAGTCGAAGCGCAGAGGTGTACTCTCCTCACATTCTATAACCTCATCGGTACAAGTTGGAGCAAGGGACGCTACCGCAGGATGTGCCATACGATAGCGGTCGAATGCCTGCGTTGGAAGCTCAGGTGGACTAAAGGAGAAGATATCTGCATGCTGTCTGATATAGTCGTCCAGGCTAAACAAGTATCGCACCCGTATACGGGCTAAAATATACAGAACACCTGCACGAACAGTAATTGGATAGATCAAGTCGCCTGTACGCACTCCTGCACGAATAAAGCTGGGTTCAGAGGTGTGTGGTCCACCGAAGAGAGTTTCTATTTGACGACCTGTCCATCCGAGTTGACGGAGCATATTGTAGCGATTATAAGTCCAGAATATGGTATAAGCATGGGTCACGAAGCACCTCTCAGAGATGATGATGAGTGATAAAACGAAGATATTTCTTTTCCTGAATCTCTTCTTTCTTTATCGAGACAGAGTGGAAGTGACGAAATGTCTACACGTGCGACGCTCGCTAATAATTTGGAGTCTCCATATTTCTCCTCGCTTTGATCATATTTAATAGCTTACCACATGCACAGAGTACGCTCTGCTGAGTGACATCCCCACCTCTCTGTTAGGATTTTGCTGGAAAAAATATTCTAACCAGTCCTATAAGCGTTGCCAACATCCTTTATCCATGTTATAGTACACGCCGGAACGATAGTACAACATAGAACCAGGAAGATTGTGTAGCATGGCATCTCAGGGAACGCGCTCGAAAAGTACATCCGCATCACATACCACTCGCAAAAGCACTACTCCACAGATACAACTTACCGCAAATGAACAGCAGTTGGCAGCCATTGCACATAATAATGGTCCTGCCGCGTTCGTCGCCGCCGCTGGAACAGGCAAGACAACGATACTTGTGCAACGACTGGTGCGACTTATTGCAGATGAACATATTTCGCCAGAGTCCATTCTGTGCGTGACCTTCACACGTGCTGCCGCTGATGAGATGGAGAAACGCGCACTCAAGGCGTTGAAGGCAAAGGGATACAACGCAAAGGATGTCAAGGGGCTGCGTGTCGTGACCTTTCATGGACTGGGACACCAGATTTTGCGCGAAAAGTTGGAGTGGACACCACAGGAACTAAATAAGCGACTGGTGAGCGGCGAGCCGCGCCAATGGCTCTCTGAGGATATTTTGCGTCCCTGGCGTAGTGACCGTTCGCGTGGCATGAACTGGGATGTAGATATCAGCGATGTGCTGGCAGCAGTTGACCGGGCGAAAGAGGCGATGATAAAGCCTGAGCAATCCAGCGATTTTTTCCGCGACCATCTCTCTATCGAAATGGAACTGGCAGAGCGTTACCAGGATTTCTTCTGTCGCTATGAACAGACGAAGCAGAAAGAAAAGCTCTACGACCTCTCTGACCTGATTTATGTTCCGCTACAACTCTTTCAAGGAAGTCCTAAATTTCGTAAGACATGGCAGGGTCGCTATCAGTACCTGCAAGTCGATGAGACGCAGGATACGAACCCATCGCAGTACCAGCTTATCCAGTATCTTGCCGCCCCTATACATAACGTCGTCGTCGTTGGCGACCCCGATCAGGCAATATATCAGTTTCGTGGTGCAAGTCCAGAGGCGTCCATTCTTTCATTTCGCCAGATGTACCCGAAAGGTATTATCTATCGCATCGAGCATAACTATCGCTCGACACCACAAATACTCGATGCCGCCAATAAGCTGATTAGTCACAACGAGACCACGCCGGGCTTCGAGAAGATGTTACGCCCGACACAAGATGATGGTGCGCCCGTCGTCGTAACAGCTTACGAAGACCAGGAGATGGAAGCCGATGGTATCGCTATGCGTGTCTCGTCCCTCGTCAAAGGTTGGCGCGAACAGCACACAGAACAATCGTTTTCAGATATCTTCATTCTATCTCGCACCAACCATCACCTTGCCTCAGTAGAAATCGCCTTTGCGCGTCATGGCATCCCTTATCGTACAGTCGGTGGTTCATCGTTCTTCAAGCGCAAGACAACACGCGATATGCTCGCCTATCTTGCATTGCTCGACGGTCTTCGCATCTATCAAGACTATCTTACAGCACGAAGTAGCTCCAACCCTCAAAAGTGGGATGATGTCTTTACACCCATTCATTGTGGAGAACAAAATGCCGCTTTTCGTGTCATTGCAAATATTCCTTCACAGGACTATGCGACACGCACGACAAAAACCTCGCATCGCTTCACGCCAACTCTTTTCGCTACACTCACGGCTCATGCAGGAGGGCGTCCCTTGCTTCAATACTGCCAGGAAACGAGCTACATGATACCTGCGGAATTTCAACCTGCCATCAAAGACCTGATAGGGCTTATTCAGCGTGTGGCGAACCAGTGCGAAAATCATCCCACGAAGGCCATTCGCCTTTTACGTCAGTATGCCTATGATGCACACCTGCGCCACAATGACAGAAAACATAGCGATAGTGAGGAAGCAAGCGAGACACCAACACATCATGAGGAGACACGACTGGAAGGACGCTATGACGAGTTGGAAGAGTTAGAACGTATTGGTGAACATCATCACACGATACGGCACTTTCTCAATTCGCTAGCACGTCTGAAAGAGCAAGCGGAAGAAAGTAGTAAGAATAAACGCGATTGTGTGAGCTTGATGACTGTTCATAAAGCGAAAGGATTAGAGGCACATACTGTTTTTGTCATGGGTCTGACGGAGGGCATTTTTCCTCATCGTCGCTCGTATACCATGATGGCAGAAGATGGTCCTATTGTGCTATCTGGCATCGCTGAGGAACGTCGATTGGCATATGTCGCCTATACACGGGCGCAAAAACAACTCTTTCTCACGTGTATACTTCGCTATCGTGGCAGTGATGCAGTGGCCTCACGTTTCATTCAGGAAGCTGGACTCGCGCCTACAGACGAGGATGGCCTGTTTGATCCATTCCTTTTCCGTCATGATGAATCGCAATCTCCACAAAAGACGCTCAAAACTCTTCCACAACCTGATGTTGTTGCTCCTACCCTGTTTTAATCGTAGAACATAACGCCTCACTCATTCTCAATACCTGTATTGTGAAAGTGTGAGGTTAATTTTCTCCACCATGTACCCATTTTCGGTTCAGGAATCATAACCAGAGTACATATTTTTCATAATTCATGGCTATATTGGTGCTTTTTGTATTGACACCCATCAATGTTTCATGTATGCTTGTTATAGATTTGTAACGATAGTTACAGCTTGCTAAAACAAGTACAGATATCAAAACGGTATACGACTGTCCTGGAAAACTTTACTAAAACTTATGACCGGAGGGATTGACTGTGGACTTCCGATTTTCACTTGCAGGTTTGGTTATCGGCATTCTCGTTGGGCTAACCGGAATGGGTGGTGGGTCTTTGCTGGCTCCCATTTTAATTCTTTTTTTCCGCATTCCCCCGGTGTGGGCGGTTGGCACGGACATTGCTTATTCGACGGTAACGAAAGCAGTCGGTTCTATCGTTCATATACGTCAGAAAACAGTCAATTTTCGAGTAGCACTGCTGCTTGGTTGTGGAAGCATTCCTGCTACGTTTGCAAGTGTCTTGCTCGTGCAATATATTCGTCATCATTACCAGAACTTTATCAATGATGTTGTTCTCAAGGCACTTGGTGTGACGCTTATTATAGTCGCAGTGCTTCTTGTGGTTAAGCCTATTATCATGCGTCGCCTGGAACGAAGAGCGTTGGAGCGACAGAAACAGCAAGCTCTTCAAGTGCAAAATGGCGAAGAGACCTCAGCACAAGTTACAGCACCTGTTTCGAGCCGATGGGAACGTCTCTATCGTCCTCTCATTACCATATTCGTCGGTGCATTTGTTGGGTTCCTCGTTGGCATGACCTCAGTTGGAAGTGGAACACTCATCATCGTCTCTATTGCCTTCCTTTTTCCGAGGTTAGGCCCAAAGGAACTGGTTGGAACCGACATCTTTCAGGCCTTTATGCTTCTCGCGTCTGGTGCTATCGGCTATCTGACAGCAGGAACAATCAACTGGCCGATTGTAGGTCTCCTGCTGATAGGTTCACTGCCCGGCGTCTTGATAGGTAGCCGACTGAGCAAGTACCTTCCTGATCGGTTCATGCGCCCCGTACTCGCAACCGTTCTTGCACTCTCAGGTTTGAAATTGATTTAGTTTACAGCTTCTCTATCGAGGATAGGCAGCAAGAATGCATAAAATGCCTGTGCAGCACGAGATAACTGCTTATCCTCACGTTGGATAATACTGAGTTGAGGACGCAACTCTATACCTGTAATAGGAAGCCTGATTAAATCACCATTCGCTATCTCACGCCTGACGCTGAGTTGAGAAACGATAGCTGCTCCAATGCCGCTCATCACCATCTGCTTGATAACCTCACTATTAGGCAACGTCAGCAATGGATGCACCTTCACATCATGCGCTCGCAGGGCATCTTCGAGTACCTCTCTAATACCGCTTCCCTGTTCACGTACCAGCAACGCTTTATCACTGAGCATAGCTGGTTCTACAGAATATAATGTGTGCCAGGGATGTTCCGGTGATACGACAAGAATGAGTTCATCATGAGAAAAGACATCGACGCGCAGTCCTGTTGGCAAGTGTGCGGGATTGCCTTCTACAAGACCGATATCCAGATGCCAGTTCAGTGTTTCATCAACGATTTCCTGTGAGTTCAAGATGGAAATATTGAGCGAGACACGTGGGTATTGTCGGCGAAATTGCGCGATAATTGGCGGCAGCATGTAAACGCCCGTCGTCGTGTTGGCAGCAATTGTCACCTCGCCGCTTTCGACATCACGTAGCGCGTTTAACGCCATCTCCATCTCGCGCTCAATGGCAAAAAGTTGACGGGCATAGCCATGAAGTACGTGTCCAGCGTGCGTCAGAACGATACGTCTTCCCTGTCGTTCCACCAGTTCAAGCCCTGCCTCTTGCTCAAGGCTCTG
>DAIQNC010000101.1:0-9217 GCA_036788655.1 Ktedonobacteraceae bacterium | reverse complement strand
ACCACAAGGGTACGCCCCTACTATACGACGTGTCACTATCAACGCTTTGTTGTATAGTAGGGGCGTACCCTTGTGGTCGCCCGTGTGTCTATCCTGTGTGTCTACTATAATGATATTTAGATTGAGAAGGGAGCAAACATTCTCATGGCAAGCTTGAATCATCCAAAAGACCTGAAATACACGAAATCAGACGAGTGGGTGCGTGTCGAGGGGGATAACGCTACCATCGGCATCACCGACTACGCGCAAGACCAGCTTGGCGATATCGTCTACATCGAACTTCCGTGGGACGGCTCGCAGCAAATTTCGCACGAGGACAAATTCGGCGATATCGAGTCGGTCAAGGCCACCTCTGAACTGCTCTCACCTGTGAGCGGTGAAGTCCTCAAAGTCAACGAGGACTTGAAGGATCATCCAGAGCAGGTCAACGATAACCCCTACGAGAACGGTTGGATGCTCGTCGTCAAGCTCTCCAACCCCTCAGAAATCGACGCTCTCATGGATGTCGATGCATATTTGAAGTACCTTCAAGGACGATAAGCGTACATCGGGTTGCTAGGGTGTAATGAATTAGACCCGTACATTATCGCGCTGTTGGAACGGTGAGGAATTGGAAACGAAACAATCGCTGCAATCGTCGTAGTGCGCTGAAATGTACGGGTCTCATTCATTACACCCCGGCAGCCCATTTATGAATGTTCAGGTTCATTTCTCAGCTTACGAGCCAGCCGCCATCGACGGGCAGTTGCACACCTGTGATGAATGAGGCATCGTCGGAGAGCAGAAAGGCGATGGCGGCAGCAATCTCTTCCGGTCTGCCGGGGCGCGGTATCAGGAAGCGTTTCTTCAGGAAGGCCATCGCTTCGGGCGTCTCAATTGAGGAACCCGTGAAGAGCGTCGCTACCGGGCCGGGCGCGACTGCATTGACACGGATGTTTTTCGAGGCAAGCTCGTATGCCAGTGCCTTCGTGAGCATCTGTACGCCCCCTTTTGAGGCATTGTAGTGAGGTTGAGGATGCGCTCCACTCGACACCACCACCTCAGCTTCAATCGAGGAAAGATTGACGATAGCTCCCCCACCAGCTTCCGTAATTGCTGGTGCGACCACCTGTGCCGTTAAAAACTGCCCTTTCAGGTTCACATTCATCACAAAGTCCCACTCCTGTTCCGTCACGTCGTCAAAGCCCGTCATCGTCACCACACCTGCATTGTTCACCAGACACGTCACCTTCCCAAATGTGTGCAGAGCCGCCTTCAATGCGCGTTCCGTACTCGCCTTCTCACGCACATCTCCTTGACTTGCAAGTGCTGCCCCTCCCTGTTGACGAATGAGAGTGGCGGTCTCCTCTGCCGCTCGTTCATTCACGTCCATACAAAGAATCGCAGCCCCTTCCGATGCAAGCCGGAGAGCAGTTGCACGCCCAATACCAGAACCTGCACCCGTGATAAATACAACCTTGTCAGAAAATCTCATCTGTGTCATAAATTTCCTTCTAGCCGTAACGTGTTCTTTTTACAAGTCTATTGTATGCCTCTGAAATAGTCGAGGCAAGCATGTTACCGTTTTTCAGGTGCAGACGTGTTTTTAGTAGTAATGTAGTGACGTGATGGGCTAGTCGGGTGTAATAAATTAGACCCGTACACTCCGGTCTCTATCCATGAAACACAGCTTGCCACCATAGTGTAGGGGTCTGATTCATCACACCCTGCTAGCCACACCACACGTATTCATCGTCAGCTACGACATTTTAAATTTGACCAGATAGTAGTGAGGAAAAAACATGTCAGAGCAAAACAATTCACAGCAAAACAATCCACAATACGCAAATCAGCAGAACGATACATCCAAAGACGCCTCTAATCAACAGGCCGATCCTAACGCCACCGTTGGCGCGGACATGCTGGGAAATGAGCATCCTTCCGGCGAAGGTGTCAACGTCGGTTCCGGCTATGTCAGTGGGCAACCTGCTGGTGTGCCACAAAATATTGCCAATGCCGAAAAAGCTGGCAAAGAGTTTATTCCGACAGGCACAGGCGACCCGGCAGCCGGAGTCATCGAAGACCCTCAACAACAGCAGGGGCAGAACCAGCAGCAACAATAATCTTATGTGCCATCATGTATGACGCCCTCGCGTTCCCATTATCCTACGTTCATCAGAAACGGCAAACGTATAGCATGTGGGAACGCGAGGGCGTTATCCTATAACGCCCCTACATGGATACACAACCCTTCTGTGAGATATAATACAAATAACTACTCATGGGAACGGTAGCATGGTTTTTTCGTATATAGGCGAGGAAGCTGTGCTATTCAGGGTGTAATATATCAGACCCCAGAAGGATATCAACATTCATGCATTATGTACCCAATACGCCAGAGGAGCAGCAGGCGATGCTGGAGCAGCTCGGCCTGTCGCGTATCGAGGATTTGCTGGAGACTGTGCCGCAGGATGTGCGTCTACAACGCGCTTTGAACCTGCCAGAGGCACTCTCGGAACCAGACCTCAAGCGATTGCTCATGCAGATGGCGGCGAAAAATAAAAATCTCGATACCACTATCTCGTTTCTCGGTGCTGGCACATATGACCATGCCATTCCGAGCGTTGTGCCACATCTGCAACGCCGTTCCGAGTTCGTCACCTCATATACGCCGTATCAGGCCGAGGTGAGCCAGGGAATGCTCCAGGCTATCTACGAATTTCAAACGATGGTGTGCCAGATTACGGGCCTCGATGTCGCTAATGCCTCGCTGTATGATGGCTCAACGGCGATGGTTGAGGCGGTCTTCATTGCCCTCGGTCCCGGTGGACGTGGCGAAATCGTTATCTCACAGGGCGTTGACCCACAATATCGTCGTGTTCTGCATACTTACGCCTTCTCACGTGGCTTCACGATTAAGGAAGTGCCAACACACAACGGCGTCACCTCAATAGAGGATTTGGACGCGGCAGTGAGTCCAACAACATCGGCAGTGGTGGTGCAGCAACCCAATTTCTTCGGCAATGTCGAGGATGTACACGCCATCGAGCGTATCGCGCACAAGGGCAAGGGACTGTTCATCACTACGATTACCGAACCTGCCTCGCTCGGCATCCTTGCAGCACCGGGTGCATACGGAGCCGATATCGCTGTTGGTGAGTTGATGAGCTTCGGCAACGCGATGAGCTATGGCGCACCCGCCCTCGGCTTCATGGCGGCAAAGCAGAAATTTATGCGCCTTCTGCCGGGTCGTCTCGTCGGTCAAACCATCGAAGAGGTTGAGCATGATGGCAAGAAACAGACAGGCTATGTGCTGACCTTGCAAACACGCGAGCAGCATATTCGCCGTGAACGCGCCACCTCGAATATCTGCACCAACCAGTCGCTGTTAGCCGTTGGTGCAACCATCTACCTCGCCGCGCTCGGCAAACAGGGCTTCCGTGAACTTGGCGAACTTTGCCTACAGAAGGCTCATTACGCCTACCGTCAGATTACCGCCATTCCGGGCTTCAAAGCTGCCTTCAATGCTCCATTTTTCGACGAATTCGTTATTCAATCGCCCGTACCAACGGCACAGCTACAACAGCAATTCGCTCGTGCAGATATTCTCGGTGGCTATCCGCTCGATGACATCTATCCTGAGCTACAGAATGCGATGCTGTTCTGCGTCACAGAGACGCGCACAAAAGAAGATATTGATACATTAGTGAGTGTGTTACGTGAAGTGAGTGGCAACGTGAACCGTGCGGAGAAGGTAGAGGTGAAGGCATGAGCGTCGAGTCATTGATTTTTGAGAAGGGCAAGGCAGGACGCCGTTGCGCCACGATGCCAGCAATGGATGTTCCCACCGAGTCAATCGAGGATATGATTCCCACGAACCTGCTACGTGAGAATGCCGCGCCACTGCCAGAGGTGAGCGAAATTGAGGTCGTGCGCCACTATACGCACCTCTCGCAGCGCAATTTCAGCGTCGATACGGGCTTCTATCCCCTCGGCTCCTGCACCATGAAATATAATCCCAAGCTGAATGAGGATATCGCATCGCTCCCCGGCTTCGCGCATATTCACCCTCTGCAACCCGACGAAACGGTGCAGGGAGCCATTCAGTTGTTCTATGAATTAGAGCAATATCTGGCGGAAATTGCAGGTATGGCGCGTGTCACATTACAACCCTCGGCAGGAGCGCATGGTGAATTGACGGGTCTCATGCTCATCAAAGCCTACCATCAGAGCAAGGGTGAGGGACACCGCAATCTCGTTCTCATTCCCGATAACGCGCACGGAACCAATCCCGCAAGCTCGACCCTCGCCGATTACAAAGTTGTCGAGGTCAAGACCGACCCGGCAACGGGCGGTATCGAGATGGAGCATCTCAAAACGCTGTTGGATGCCAACGGCAAGAATATCGCTGCCATCATGATGACCAACCCCAACACGCTCGGCCTCTTCGATGCCAACGTCGCCGAGATTGCCACGCTCGTTCACGGCGTTGGCGGTCAACTCTACTACGATGGTGCGAATGCGAATGCTGTTCTCGGCATCACACGCCCCGGCGACATGGGCTTCGACGTGGTACACCTCAACCTGCACAAGACGTGTAGCACACCGCATGGCGGTGGTGGCCCTGGCGCTGGCCCCATCGGTGTCAAAGCGCATCTCGTGCCATTCCTGCCCGGCCCGTTACCTGCGAAAAACGAGCAGGGCTATTACTGGGAAGATGCAGGGCCGCAATCCATCGGTAAGGTACGCGCCAACAAAGGCAACTTCGGTGTGCTTGCCCGTGCCTATACCTACATTCGTAGCAACGGCCCCGATGGACTCAAACATGTCTCCGAAAGTGCCATTCTCAACGCCAACTATCTCAAACATGAGCTAGCTTCAGACTACGAGATTGCGTATCCACAGACGTGTCAGCACGAGTTCGTGGTTACGGCACAGAACTACAAAGACGAACACGGCGTGACTGCACTCGATATCGCCAAACGCTTGCTCGACTTCGGCATGTACGCGCCAACCGTCTACTTCCCGCTGATCGTCCACGAAGCCCTCATGATCGAGCCGACAGAGACGGAGACACGCGAAACACTCGACGAGTTCGTGAGCGTCATGCACCAGATAGCCGAGGAGTCACGCACCAATCCAGAGGTTGTACGTACCGCACCGCATACAACAGTTGTGGGGCGACTCGATCAGGCATTGGCGGCTCGCAAGCCGAATTTGAGGTGGGTTAAGGGTCAGGAAGTGACGCATTAGGGGCATTGATACAATACGATGAACGTTGGTGCTGTGGGGGACGGGGTGTAATGAATTATGCCCTGTTCTCAACTCACCAACGCTCATCATAATTCATCAACGCCCTTACATGCCATCGATAAATCGGCGTACTACGAATATATAGTATTCTCCATATCACGGTGTATTGGCAACAAATACAGCAAGGCAAACACGTTGGGGATTTTCGATAATGGGATAGATTTCCAGGCCGGAAACCATCCCCTTTTGCAAAGAACCAGCACACTATCATTGCTAATGTAGTATCGCTCGAATAGATGCCAGGGTAAATTGCGTCTTTTCCATCTCAACCCTTGATGACTGATAGCGAGTTTCCCAAATACAAGCGTTTCTCTGTACTGATAGCTGTTCAATAACTCCTGTAGCAAACGTGGCGTCACATTCATCACGATTTTATCACTGAATACATGTGCATCGGTGAAAACCCGGTTGAGATGAAACAGCCTGCCGTCGTCACAGTGCAACGTATAATCATTAAGCGCATTTCCTGTACCTTTGCTGGAAGTCGTTGCGAAGCGTTGCCATACCGTGTCTATCTGTTCCCAACGTACCGCTTCCATGCCGTGCTTACCTGTGTAGATAAAGCCATCGGTATAGATGATGACCGTCACCTTGCCTTCCCATAAAAATAAGAGTAGTTGTCTCAGAGTAGGGATACTATAGTATGTGACCGAGACAATGAGGCAAACAGCGATACATGAAAAAAAGAGAAGGCCAATAATGCTGTTGATACCACTGTAGGAGATGCCTGGCACGATGCCCGTTGCAAATAGCATGACGATAAAAACGAGCAAAAGCGTTCCTAAAATAACTGCGAATGCAATTGCACATTGCCATAGCAGATAACGATAGCGATAGGTATGAATGCTTTCGTAGTCACCAAGCTGATGCTGTACCGCAAGTGCTGGTATATGGGAATTTGACATCTTAGCGTGTCATTTCCCACAGTGAAGATGTATGCCATAACTGCGTCGAGTCCCAGACAGGCCCCATATCGGGTGGAGACGCGGAGATGTGCAGTTGCGACTCGTTGACCTGTGCTTCCGTGAGATGTTCGCGCATACTTTTCAAAGCGAGCTTCGGAGTGTTGTTCGTTCGACTGAGATGAGCCAGCCACAGCCAGCGTACACTATCGGGCCGCCACGTGCGAAGGATGGCATCGGCGGCCTGTGCATTGGAAAGATGGCCCGTACTGCTCAGAATGCGCTGCTTGAGATGTTGCGGATAGGGGCCACGAAGTAGCCGTTCACGGTCATGATTCGACTCCAGGATGAGCAAGTCTGCCTGTGCAAGATGCTCTAACATAATGGGCGTCACCTCGCCGCTATCCGTTATGACGCAAACACGACATCCACCTGCCTGTAAGAGATAGCCACAGGGAGCAGTAGCATCGTGCGAAATGGGAAATGATTGCACCTCGATATCGCCAATCGTGCGCCTTGAGCCAACCGGAAATGCAACAAAAGGCAGTTGTGTCTCCGAATGCTCAATTTCTAGCCGAACCTGATTTTCTGTGGTGGTAAGCGCATCGTCCGTTTGTGGCAGGTTCAGCAACGAATCAAGAGGAGCGAGTGCGCCGGAGTCTGTGCGCCATGTGCCACTGAGCAGACTCTGCTCGAATGCTGCATACGTAAGTGGGTCGGCAATCATAGGAATACCGTAGCGACGTGCGAGCGTGGGCATTCCAATCACATGATCACTATGCTCGTGCGTCACCAGCACACCTTGCAATTGTGAGGGTTGAACACCGACACGTCCCAATCGTTCCGTCAATGTACGCGCACTCAGGCCAGCATCAACCAGCAGTTTTGTTCGTCTATTCGGCCCTGCCTCGACCAACACCGAGTTTCCACTACTTCCGCTCCCAAGTGACACGACACGCATATGGCTTGACCTCTATAATGCTATTTCATGTTGTGGCGTGATTCATCACGGCTGTGTTCCCATGTTGTGTCGTGATTTATCACAGCTATCCACGTTCCAAACGCCCAGACAGCCGTGATAAATCACGACACAACATGTATAAATTGTTCACGCTATAACATAAATAACTGTTGGGCATTGCCACCCAAAACCTTTGCAGTCTGCTCTTCGCTCAAACCTGATTGACGAATGTGCGAAATGATCCGTTTTTGCGAGAGAAGGCCGTAGTCGCTGGCAAAGAGAATGCGATCAGCACCGACCAACTTTTCGACTATCGGAAATATTTTGTCCTGATAGAGATAAATGGTGGCAGCCGTATCATACCATACATTGGCGGTAATGCGCTGAATTTCTGGCATCAAGGCATAAAATGGTAGGCCACCGCCCCAGTGTGCGGCAATAAAGCGAATATCGGGGAAGGCAGTAAGGAATACCACGATATCTTGCACAGACACGTCGCCTTTGCCGGGATAGAGATGTCCGATGGGTTCGCTACAATGTGAGAGGACAACCAGATTGTAGCGACGTACCACCTCGATAAGTGGTGTCAGAAGCGCGATATCCGAGAGGCGATAGTCCTGACCATGAGGCATCAATTCGCCTAACCCGACCATTCCTGCTTGAGCGCACCGCTCCAACTCATATACCGCACGTTGTCCTATCCTGGGAAGCGAGACCGCCATGCCACGAAGCCGCGTCGGATATCGGCGTATCGCATCTATCACATAGCTATTCGTCTCCTCGATAAGAGAAGCATCCTTCCAGCCGAAAGAGAATGTAACAGAGACATCGACACCAGATACATCCATCTCTGCAATCAGGTCTTCGGCACTCACAAGCCGTGCGCGTTCATTGCTATAGAGTTCTTTGAACCATGCATCGCGCTGACAATAGCGTTCGCGCTGCTTACAAATATCAGGTGGAAATATGTGTGTATGAACATCAACAATCATAGATTTAATCTCACGCAAAAAGGCGAAACGATGATTATATCTTATCATCATTTCGCCTCTTAACGTACCTTACTGTTATTTACCGAAGAATGACTGGATCTCAATTTTGTCGAACGCTGTGCGAATGATAGGTTCCACAATCGCTCCTTTGACACGTGCCAAAGCAGGACTCCTCATCATTACACATTGTTTGTATATACCAGCTTGAGAAGAACAAGCCGTTCGAGTATTAGGGCCACTTCACTCACCTGTTACCAGGCGTACATGCGTGGTCTATCCACCAGGTTCTCGTCCTGGACTCTTACAACAACTCGTGTTGGGGAAGACTCATCTTGGGAGCGGCTTCGTGCTTAGATGCGGTCAGCACTTCTCCTTTCTTGACGTAGCTATCCAGCTCTGGGGGAGGCCCCCCAACTGGCTCACCAGCGGTCAAGCCATCTCGGTCCTCTCGTACTGGAGATGACACCCCTCAATCTTCCTACGCCCACGACGGATAGAGACCGAACTGTCTCGCGACGTTCTGAACCCAGCTCGCGTGCCGCTTTCATGGGCGAACAGCCCAACCCTTGGGACCTACTCCAGCCCCAGGATGCGACGAGCCGACATCGAGGTGCCAAACCTTGCCGTCGATGTGAACTCTTGGGCAAGATCAGCCTGTTATCCCCGGGGTAGCTTTTATCCGTTGAGCCACACTCCTTCCACTCGGGAATGTGGGATCACTAAGCCCGACTTTCGTCCCTGCTCGGCGCGTCAGCCTCACAGTCAAGCTCCCTTCTACCTTTACATGCTTCGGGTGGTGTCCATTCACCCTGAGGGAACCTTTGGGCGCCTCCGTTACTCTTTGGGAGGCGACCGCCCCAGTCAAACTACCCATCTGGCCCTGTCTGCATGCCGGCTTCACGGCGATGCATGAGACACCACGCAACGCAAGAGTGGTATTTCACTGTTGCCTCCCTCACCCCCACAGGGATGAGTTCTTCGGCTCCCACCTATCCTACGCAAACGTCCCATTATGTCCAGGCCACACTGTAGTAAAGCTCCACGGGGTCTTTTTGTCCTGTCGTGGGTAA
>DAIQNC010000100.1:8410-9249 GCA_036788655.1 Ktedonobacteraceae bacterium | reverse complement strand
CAGTGAGCTGTCTGGATCGAATGGAAGTTGCGAATAGACGCCCAAAACCGTATTTCTTACCTCATCTGGCGCACGACAGCCCCATACATTCGTCCATTGTGCAAGTTGCTCATGTGTTGTAACTCGCTGGATAATGACATTATTGGATAGAGGAAGATGTGCATTGAGTGCATCTAATTCGACCGCCATGCCCGGCTCATCCTCGACATGCTTGATGCCACGTGCGATAAGCAACTCGCCGATGTTCGCAGGTTGTGAGGTTGGTCCGACATTCCAGTGAAACGGCAAATTGCGTTGCTGGAAATGAGCGATTACGTTGTCGATAGAAGTTGTAAGGGTGGGCGATGCTCCGTTTGTTCTCACAACGCCATTGAAGAGGTCAAGTGGTACACCTGTCTGGAACCAGAGCAGGTCGGCGTCATCATGCAGTTGCGCGTTGGGTAGCGTGGAAAGTGTGCTAAAAAGGGTATGATAGGCAATCATGCTGTTGTCTATCACCTGCGGTATAGTGGATGATATGTTTGTGATGATATCAGTCATGGGATGCTCCACTTTCTCGTTACTGGAATTATTGTATCACCTTAGCAGCTTGACGCACTCCAGCAGAGAATCGGCTTTGCTACTTGCTTGTCTCTATGGTAGAGATATGCTATGATGCAAGGCACAAAAACGGAAAGGGTGTATACCTCTTATGCCAGAGCATCAGCCATACGACCATGCCCTCAAATCTCTGCTCGGCGACGAAGCAGCCCAGATACTGCCAAGACTCCTCGAGGGTCTCGAACTGATAGGTGAGCAAAACATCGAAATTGATAGAACGACCTTGAAGGCTGATTTGG
>DAIQNC010000100.1:0-8400 GCA_036788655.1 Ktedonobacteraceae bacterium | reverse complement strand
AATGTCTTGTATAAGCGTCGGCCACATATTCTGAATATGGAGTTGCAGACAGATTCCGACAAAGAGATGCCAAAGCGGTTGCTGCAATATCATGTTGGATTACATGCCAGGCACGATCTGCCAGTGATTTCAATGGTCATGTACCCATTTGAAACGAGCATCCCAGTGTCTCCGTATCGAGAAGAAAGTGCAGATGGAGACGTTCTTACGTTTCATTTTAAGGTGCTAGCGTTGTGGAAATGGGATGCAATCCCGTTCGTGCAAGATCGCGTCATCCCGATGTATACGCTGTTGCCAGCTATGAAAAATGTCAGTGTTCCGATGCTGGTGCAAGCTCTGAAAGACATGAAGCACTATTACACGAGGGAACGATTCAGCCATCACTTGGCACGCTTCATAAGAATTCTACAACGGTCGAAATCGTTATCCGAAGAGGAGAAACAGACGATGAGAAGTGAACTCTATCAAAACTACGATAGTTTTATTGACGAAAATCCTGATGTTCAGGAACGGGTTGCTCAAGGGGAAGCCAAAGGGGAAGCCAAAGGAGCACAAAAGATAGTGACCAGTATTGTAGGAGTTCGTTTTCCCACCCTTGCAGAGCTAGCACAACAACGTGTGGCGAACATTCAGAGCTTAGAGAAACTCGATCAGCTAGCAAAGCAGATTGCTACCGCCTCTGATGAGCAGATGGCCCGATGGGTACTGGACTCTTACGCAGCTTAATAGTTCTATTCTAACTGAAGCGAAACAACATTACCTTGTTGGTAAAATGCCGCAAAACGAAAAGCGTCAGCGAGCGAAGAAGGGGCAACACATGGCGCAGAAGCGTCGCAACATAGAGCATTCACAGGAGCAGCAGGGCGCACGTGAGCGCGTCCTGACGACTATCGCGCAGGAGCAGGTGCGCTTCGTCAACCTGGAATTCACCGATGTGGTAGGGCTGGCGAAGTCGGTGACTATTCCAGTGGAGCAGTTCGCGGACTGTATCGAGCATGGTAAATGGTTCGATGGCTCCTCGCTGGAAGGGTTTGCACGTATCGCGGAGAGCGATATGTATCTGTTCCCAGACCTCGCTACCTTCGCCGTCTATCCCGAATCTGTACGTCCCACATCGCTGAATATGATGCAGTTTGAGGGAGCGAGCGATAGAGTGGCACGTGTGATTTGTGAGGTTCGCACTCCTGACGGGGAACGCTTCGATGGCGACCCACGTGTGACGTTACAGCGCACATTAGAGATGGCACGTGAGATGGGCTATACCTTTCATGTCGCGCCAGAACTGGAGTTCTTCCTGTTGCGACTTGAGGATGGCAAGCCAACACCACTGCCACACGATAGAGGTGGATACTTCGACCTCTCGACAGACCTTGCCGCCTCAGTACGCCGCCAGACGGTGAGCGCACTTCAATTGATGGGCATGAGCATCGAGGCCAGCCATCACGAAGTTGCTGCCGGACAGCACGAGGTCGATTTCGAGAGCGACGACGCGCTTCATATAGCCGATGGTCTAATGACCGCGAAATATGTGGTCAAAGCAATTGCCGCACATCACGACCTCTATGCAACATTTCTACCGAAGCCGCTCTATGGCGTCAATGGTTCTGGGATGCACACACATCAACAACTGGTGAGCATCGAGACGGGGAAGAATGCGTTTCTTGATGAACGTGCGGACTACGGGTTGTCTGAAATAGCAAGATATTTTATCGCCGGACAACTGGCACATGCACGAGGTCTATGCGCCATTGTCGCGCCGCTCGTCAATTCGTATAAGCGACTTGTTCCCGGCTTCGAGGCTCCCACGTTCGTCAACTGGGGGCGTACCAATCGTCAGGCACTGATTCGTGTGCCACGTCTCGGTCCCAATCCACAGGATTCGATGCGAATAGAACTCCGTTGTTGTGATGCAAGTAGCAATCCCTATCTCGCGCTTGCTGTGATGTTACGTGCTGGATTAGATGGTATACAGCGCAAATTGACGTTACCACCGCCGATGGACGAGAGCCTCTTTCTACAAGACGAGACTGAGCGACATCGGACTCATGCTCGTCCACTTCCTGCCACGCTTGGCGAAGCTCTCGACGCGCTCCGTGAAGACGCACTCATCCGCGACACGCTCGGCGACTCTATCTATGAAGGCTTCATGGATGCCAAGACTATTGAATGGATAGAGTATCGCAAAGCTGTCCACGAGTGGGAGATAGAACGCTATTTGTCCGTGTTTTAATCAAATTGTTATGTTGTGACTTCTTGTAATGCCTCCGTTGCCTCTTCAATACCTGTTTTGAGGCCAATAGCCATTGAGAGGGCGTATGATTGCTCGAAGAAATGCCCCGCTTGCTGATGTTCTCCTGCGTCGAGATACATGTAGCCCATACTGAGGAGTACGGAACTACATGGGGGCCAACATGTTGGAAGTGCCAATCGATAAATCGGATTGCTACGAAGGAGTACCGCTTGTAAGATGTGGGCGCGTAAGCCAGTAGCGTCCCTGTTCGCGCATCAGAAATTTCTGGTCTATCAGTTGGCGACGCACGGTCGCCACGTCGGGATGAATCTCTTTGAGGATGGCGTTGACCTCTTTCTCGTCATAGATGCGTCCCCACTCGAATGATTCCGCTATGTGTTCTAGCACGAATTGCCACGTTCTACTCCCTGGGGGCAAGCTAGTGAGACGCTTTCCCTCAAAGTATGCCTCACGAGTCATTGTACGGTCTTCATCCTCGGTTGGCTGCGTCAGCATCTGTTCGTTGAAGCGTAGAGCCTTGTTGATATCGCGTAAGTGTGCAACGGTGAGTGACTGTGCCATCTGCTGAAAGCCCTGCTCGTCGAGGTGATAATGATGATAGTTGTTTTCTCGCTCGACTTGCACCAGCCCTGCTCCTTTAAGCAGTGTCATGTGGTGAGAGATAGTTGGCGTTGCTACACTCAACGCCTCTGCTAGCTCTTGTCCATACATTGAACGCTCGGAGAGCAAAGCCAGGATGCGAACGCGCATAGGGTCGGCGATAGCACGTCCTAGACGTAACAACGGCTCGCCCTGCTCGATATCGTGTTGCATCCGAGCCATGCCATACTTACGTATTGCCTCTATGTTTGCCTGTCGTTCTTGCTTATCCATATCGACCTCTTTATAATATTACAATTATACAATTGTCTAATTAGAGAATAGTTAATTTGAACGAATTTGTCAAGGTTTTTTTGTGAGATTGCGTGACGCCAGGTAGGGACAGATTTATCCTGTCCGTGCGATGTGGATTGGATGATGAGGTTAGACGGACAGGATAAATCTGTCCCTACCTGGCGTCACACAACTTTACCTGAATGTGTATTCCATTGAAAGGCAGACGTGATAAATCATCGTTCTACAGATAGGCATATGCTGTGGGAACGAGGGCGTTATAGAATAACGCCCTACGGATTGATAACAAATGTCTATGCACCGAAGTAGGTGCTTTCGTCTTCGGGCTTGCGCATATCGGGTTTCGTTTCGTCGTTGAAGAGTGTTCCAGCATGTGAGGCCATCTCCTCTTCGCGGCGATCTGCTTCTTTAAGCAGGTTATAGGCCGCACGTAGCGCGTCGAAGCTGAAATTCTGATAGAGGGCCGGGGTATTCGCAACGGTCTCGAAGCGTTTTGCGATACCTCGAATGGTTTCCGGGTCTTTAATTGAGCCGTTTTGCACCATGTTGTACGCTCTGATAAGGGTTTCTTCCTTATAGGCACTTGCTGGCAATTCAGCTTCTGACTGTGTGTTTGCTGCGGCCTGTGTAGTAGGCGCAGAGACAACAGGTACGGCGGATTGTGTCGGTTGCTTCGGTTGTTCTGGCATTGTTGTTGATGTATGCGTGTTTTGTTGGATATAGGATGCTGGGGCGGTAATATCATCTGCAAGTGCCATAGGAGCATGAGCGGCAAGCGTAATATTTTGTATTTCTGCCACTTTGATACGAACTCCCCATTGAGAGACAAGTCTTTCTGTTTGCTGCAAGAGTGCATCATTGACCTGCCGCCAGCGATTATCGCTCATAAATGGGGCTGTGCCATTCTCATGAGCAAGGTAGGTGCGCTGACTACGTAATGTGGTAAGAAACGTTTGATTGAGTGAATTGACTACATCATGGAGTCTTGCTGTGAAAATGGCCTGTAAATTTTTTTCCCAGTTATTCACGTCCAGAACATCAAATTGTGCCTGTCGTGGATCGAAGTGATACAAGATGTGTCCACGAAAAATGATGTCCTCATTTTCGGTGAATTGTTCGCGTTGAGCAGGTGTATCCCACGGTTTCTCCTGAATAGAGATTGGCTGTGTCGTCTTTTCCCAGGGAAGCAGGATATTGAAGCCCTTATCGAGTATACGAGTATATCGACCAGAGGACTGCACGAGTTCAATAAAACCTGTTGGAACCGTGTGAACATAGAGACGATAGAGAGCAACGTAGAGTATCAGGATAACGACGAGGAGTGCAAGTGTGGCGAATGCACCGGCAAGCGCGAAGCATCCGACAAGCACGAACAGAAAGAAGCCTGTAAGCGTATTCACTGCCCAGAGACCGTTGTTTGTGCCAGCATAATAGATGCCAACACTCTGTGCGACTGCGATAACGACGAGAATGCAGAGAAGCGGTACGAAAGCCAGTGGTGGCAGGTAGGCGCGGCTTGAAAGAACCTGTGGTAAAATAATGAGTCCGGTAAGCACGGCAAAAAGAAGGGGAATAAGAATAAGAGAACTAAAATGGCCTAACTGCTCACGAAATGTTGCACGTGATGCCGCTATACGTGGCCTCCTGCTCTGTGTCGTCGTAGCACTTACATTCCCCTGTGAGGTATGTAAAGTGGTGTTTGACACTCCTTGACTCGCTGAATCGACTGAACCACCAACAGTATATGCGACAGGCATAACGGGTGCAGTTGGGATAGGGCGTATAGGAGTGACATTTGCTGGTGTGCTATTCTCGTCTGGTTCTGGCGGAAAGTCATCTTCCTGCGAAGGTTCCCACGTATCAGCAGGAAAGGTGAGATGAGCAGAAGTATTCTCCTGCTGTATCATCTGATACGGTACTTGTTGTGGTACAGGGGGCGTATTCATTTCGGTATCAGCGCGATTGGACTGTGAAGTTGGCGGGCCTTGCCAGGTAGCCCCCGAATCATTTCCATCTAGCGGCATAGGTGTGTCTAGCTCCTTCACTTGCAATTAATCACTACGATGTGCTTGAAGTTTCTTCTTTATACCACAACCTGTACCACTACCGCAACTACCACAACTGCCGCTACCGCATGAGCCACTACCACATGAGCCACCACCGCATCCACTTCCGCATCCCTTCCCACATCCACTTACTCCACCTTTCGCGCTACAGCACCGAGTTCGCTTGCTCGCACTGCCTGATGGCGACTCGACGGTTCCGGTTGTTGTAGCGATTTCTGCGATACCAACAGCTACTGAGGCTGCATTCGTCTGGTTTGACTGATGGGCCTGGATAGAACGCTGAAATGCATCACGTTCATCCTGCGAATTGGCAGGAACCTGAATGATAGTGCCGTTCTCCAGCAGAACTTCGACGGTATCACGTGGAACATTAACGGAAATAACCTTGCCGGAGCCACCGGGTGTGAGTAGTGTTGCTACGACCTGTGGCATTTCCTGCTTGGCGGCGATGTAGTCGTCGTTCTCATAGGAGAGGCAGCAGAGAAGACGCCCACAGACGCCAGAAATCTTCGATGGGTTGAGCGGAAGTCCCTGCTCTTTCGCCATTTTGATAGAGACGACGCCGAACTCGGTAATCCAGGAACTACAACAGAGTGTTTTGCCACAGAGACCGACGCCACCAAGCTGCTTTGCCTGGTCACGCGCCCCAATTTGTCTCAGCTCGATGCGTGTGCGGAAGGTCGCGGCAAGGTCACGCACGAGGGCGCGAAAATCGACGCGCTCATCGGCGGTAAAGTAGAAGGTAAGACGGCTGCCATCGAAGGTATATTCGGCCTCAACGAGCTTCATTGGTAGCTGATGTTGCGCGACACGTTCCCCACAGCGCATCAGGGCATCTTTCTCTTTGCTTTTATACGCGAGCATCATACGTAAATCGTCTTCAGTGGCGAGACGCAATACGGGTTTAAGCGGATCGCTCAACTCGCTTTCCGCTACCTGCTTTGATGCGACAACAACACGCCCTGCTTCAACGCCGCGTACTGTTTCGACGATCACGTATTGACCATTTTTGTAAAGCTGCCCCTGTGGGTCGAAATTGTAGATACGCCCCACCGGACGAAAGCGAATGCCCACAATGGTGACAGTAGAGGTCTGGGACATAGCTACTCTTATCTAGTAGGGACGTAATGTGGGACTTCGTAGAGCCACGATTTATCGTTTGGCTCGACAAGCGTGAGCCAAACGATAAATCGTGGCTCTACGAAATTTGTTAAAATCCATCATTACGCCCCATAGAACGGTTTACATTTCGTTGGCGAGCAGGATAGCTTCGGCGACTTCGCGCATCGACTTACGTGTGTTCATACTGGCACGCTGAATCTTACGAAAGGCTTCGGCCTCGCTCAGACCCTGTTGCTGCATGAGAAGTCCCTTCGCACGTTCGACGACTTTGCGCGTCTCAAGCTTTTCTGTGAGGCTACTCGTCTCTTTCTCAAGGGCGCGGTATGCATTATAGCGTGCAAGCGTGACTTCGATAGCAGGTGCAACCTGACTCTCGCGGAGTGGTTTCACGATGTAGTTGACGACGCCAGCTTCTTTGGCGCGTTCGACAAGCTGCTGGTCTCCGAAGGCTGTGAGCAACAACACTGGTGCAATCTTTTCCAGGGTCAGCGTCTCGGCGGCGGTAATGCCGTCCATATCGGGCATCCGAATGTCCATGATAAGCAGGTCGGGGCGTATCTCGCGGGCTAAATTCACGGCACTAGCACCATCGCCAGCCTCGCCCACCACAAGATAGCCCTGTTTGGTCAGCACATCTTTCAGGTCCATGCGCTGAATAGGTTCGTCATCCGCAATAATAATTCGTGTTGGCATTGTTGTTCTTGCTCCTCAACCTCTGGTCTTTCGTTCTTACCTCATGCGACCAGTGCATACCCTGTGCAAACACTCTCCACGTAGTTGCAAGTATACCATAGTATGCATAGTCCGACAATTCATTGTCACAAACCCATCAAATGTAGTCCGACAATGAATTGTCGGTGTGTCTCATGCTCCAACACGTATCTCTTCGTTCAGCATTCGTGCGAACAGGTGCGCCTCGTGGACGATGCGTTGCAATTGCTCCGGCGTAATGGATTGTTTCCCATCGCAGAGGGCATTGTTGGGGTCTGGATGGACTTCGATGATGAGTCCATCGGCTCCAGCGGCGATACTGGCACGCGACATAGGAGTAATGAGATGGCGATGTCCGGTGGCATGGCTTGGGTCGATGATGATAGGAAGATGTGTGAGTTCTTGTAGGAGAGGAACGCAGGTCAGGTCGAGAACATTGCGCGTTTGCTGGTCGAAGCTACGAATGCCACGTTCGCAAAGTATGACGTTCGGATTGCCAGACGCGACGATGTATTCTGCCGCCAGCAGCCACTCTTCGATAGAGGCGGAGAGGCCGCGTTTCAATAGCACGGGGCGTTTTGCGCTATGGCGTCCAATGGCGAGGAGCAGTGGGTAGTTCTGCATATTGCGGCTACCGATTTGAAGCACATCGGCGTGTTGTGCGACGGTATCGACCATGTCCGGCTCCATCACCTCTGTAATAATGGGTAGACCCGTTATCTCACGTGCCTCTGCCAGCAGGTGAAGCCCTTCCATTCCCAGACCCTGGAACTGGTAAGGCGAGGTACGAGGCTTGAATGCGCCGCCACGAAGAACGTTTGCTCCTGCTTGTTTCACTGCTTTTGCAGTAATAAGCAATTGTTCTCGATTCTCGACAGCACACGGTCCCGCCATGATAACGGGTTGGTCGCCACCAACTATGACCTGTTCACAATCATGAGCATTCCCAATCACAAGCGTAGAATCAGTCGGCTTGTACGCACGGCTCACGAGCTGATACGGAGTCTTTATTGCGGTCACACGCTCAACGGCTCGCTGCTGCTCCAATTGTACCTGGCTTTCGCGGTCTAGCGCAGTGGCATCGAACACAAGAACATCATGTGCGTTCATGCGTGTAGCGGTGATGGGACGCAGGTTGCCCGTGATGCGACATAGTTGAGCCATGAGCTGGGCGCGTTCATCGCTCGTTGCCTGATTGCGAATGGTGATAATCATGATAAATCCTCTCCTGGCGGCGCAATGAATTACGCCCCTACAAGATGGCGCAATGAATTACGCCCCTACATCCTTTTTGTCAAACAAAAAAGCAGAGGCGATTTCCTCTGCTTTCCCGACATGCTGGCGACTTATTTGCTC
>DAIQNC010000099.1:7531-9321 GCA_036788655.1 Ktedonobacteraceae bacterium | reverse complement strand
CTCCCTTGAATCCTCCGCTCTCATCTCTTGTAGGCGTCAAGAGCCGCCAGGGTTTTGTCTGGTTATTCGCAGGAACATAAAGAGTTCGCATTACACGATGTCAGTCAACCCCAGGGTCGGCGCAAGCACGAGAGCGTGTGTACTTAATGTGCGTACAAATGGTACTGATGATTACCAACACGAAATGCGGAAAGTCTTGCTTCCGCTAAGTCGCAAGTATAACATAGTACGAACAAAGACGCAATAAAAAATCTTCTCACCTATGAAAACAGCTATTTCGGTGTCGCTATTCCCCTGACAAGAAATGGTCGTTGCTTCCTATGTCTTGAAACCAATATCGAATTGTTTCAAAACAAGGCATATGCCCTTTCTTCTTTCACGGGAATAGAGTATACTCTGCCTGAATACATTGTAAAATGGTCAGGGTGGCTAGAAGTGGATGGGAACAATGAGCGGCAAGGAGTTTGACCGTCACAAACGCCTCATGCGTGTACGTCTCGTTGCATATGATTTTCTCACACCGACACAACAACATCGCTCGCTTCCCCTGCCAGACCTCAGCCCAACTCCCTCTATGACACCAGGTCTTTACACCATACATACCCCAAACGTCCTATCTCCTATGAAGATGCGTAAACCCCCTCTGCGTCGTATCATCCTGCTCTACGACTAGCATGAAGAGATGCTGTATTGACAAACATCACTGGACGCTTCTTGGTACGAGACGTATAGTGTACTCATACCCATTTTTGCGAACGAAAGACACTCAATTTCCGGGGTAGTAGATGTAGAAAGGGAGAGTATATGGTCAGGATTATGATTGTTGACGATCACACACTGATGCGTCGCATTGTTCGAGAAGTTATCGGAAAAGAAAGCGATTTTGAGATAGTGGCAGAGGCCACAAACGGATTTGAAGCCGAGATGTTCGCCGCACAGACACAGCCGGATGTCGTATTAATGGATCTCGACATGCCTGGTTGCGATGGTTTAGAGGGAACAGAGCGTGTCCTCGCCAGTTCGCCGCAATCGCATGTTATCATCTTTACCGCATCAAGAAAAGAAGAGCATCTTTTCCAGGCGTTGCAGCACGGCGCGGTTGGCTACATTACAAAGGATGTCGAGCCTGATGCGCTCATTCGTACTATCCATAACGCTGCTAAGGGCGAACTGTGTCTGCCAGTCACCTTCACAACTCAGGTAGTTGCACACCTTCGCACACTTCACCGCGAACAACTTGCCTCGGCGTATATCATGGACGAGGCAGATGCTACGCCCATGCGCGAAAGATTTGCAGCAGAGTCAGTATCAGCATCGCATCGAGTCGATCACCGTTTTATGGCACGTCGCAGACGCACACTTGAGCATGAGCAAGCCTCCTCGCTTTCACCACAATCTCCTTCCACCTCTCTACACGAGAGTGAGGAGCTTCGACCTTTGACCGAACGTGAACAGGAGATTCTCAATTTGATGCGTCTGGGACGAAAGAATCGTGAAATCGCCGTTGAGCTGGGCATCGCGGAATCTACCGTTCATAAACATGTGCAGAACATCTTTGAGAAGCTTCACGCACGTAATCGAACAGAGGCTATTTACCTTACCAGCGCAAGGTGATGTCGTGGTACAATAGAGTCTCTACTACTGTTTTCTACCGTTGAAGAGACGTTGAACGTGCAAGAAAAGCAATCGCAGAGTCGAGGAATACGAACATCAGATGGAGGCGAGAAGTCATCCTTTCTCGCCCGGCACACGCTTTTTCACGACCTCGACGAACGTGGTTTGCAAGAGGT
>DAIQNC010000099.1:6804-7521 GCA_036788655.1 Ktedonobacteraceae bacterium | reverse complement strand
TTCAATATTGACAACGTATTCACCCGGACGCATTCTCTATCGTCCGGGTGAGACGGCTACGGCACTGTTGCTCTTGCTCTCAGGCGAAGTACACCTCTATCATCTTTCGACTGATGGGCGTAAGCTCATCACTGCCACGCTGACCGCCGGAGCATCGTTCGGTGAGCTACCGCTCCTCAGCACGGGCATTCACACTAGTTTTGCCGAAGTCGTTGAAGATGCGCGTCTTTGCATTTTTAGCAAGCATGATGTAGAGCATCTTCTTCTCTCGTATCCCAGTATCACTCGCAACATGCTTACAACCATGTGCCAGCGATGCTCAGAGTTGGAAACGCAACTTACCAACATCGCCTTCAAGAGTACCACAGCACAACTTGCTACCCTCCTGCTCCAACTCTCAGACTCCTCCAATCGTATAGAAGGATTGAGTCACGAAGCGTTAGCCGAGCATCTCGGTGTCTACCGCGAGACGGTCAGTGTCGCGCTCCGCGAGTTGAAAGAGTCAGGTGCGCTTGAACTGGGCCGAAAACATGTTATTATTCAGAATAAGGCACTTCTGGAAACATTCGCACTATAGCAGAAACAAAGATAGATATCATGCAAGCACCACACCAACTAGCACATACAAAGCAACCACAACACATCATTATTCAGGCAAAAGGAGTCAAGAAAATATATCGTACCGGCCAATTGCGCGTCGAGGCATTGAGCAATATC
>DAIQNC010000099.1:0-6794 GCA_036788655.1 Ktedonobacteraceae bacterium | reverse complement strand
GAGCGTGACCTACCCGATGACCTGCCCGGGTGTCGGGCAGTTGCGCGTCGAGGCACTGAGTAACATCGACCTTTCGATAGCGCAGGGAGAGATGGTCGCTATGATGGGGCCAAGTGGGTGTGGCAAAACAACGTTACTCAACTGTCTTTCTGGCCTTGATAGTATTGATGAAGGCGATATTTTTATTCGAGGAGACAATTTGCGCGATTTGAGCGACAATGAACGTACCGCATATCGCGCACAACATATGGGCTTTATCTTTCAGGATTTCAACCTGCTCCCCGTTTTGACAGCGGTGGAGAATATCGAACTTCCCATGCTCGTTTCAAAGGTTCCGGCTCGCAAGGCCAGAAAACGCGCACTTGAAGTTCTCGACCTTGTAGGACTGACAGACCGCGCCCGTCATCGACCCGCCGAACTCTCCGGTGGTCAACGTCAACGCGTCACCATTGCTCGCGCTCTCACTAATAATCCTGCTATTGTCTGGGCCGATGAGCCAACAGGCAACCTCGACAGCGAAACCGCACTAGAAATTATGGATTTGCTCACTACATTGAATAAAGAGAATGGGCAAACGTTTGTCATCGTGACACACGCCGCCGAAATTGGGCAACGTGCTGATCGCTTGATTACGATGCGCGATGGCAAAATCGTCGGTGATGTCGTGCCAAAGAGCGTTGAGGCATAATAACTGTAGTACGACGATTCATCGCGGACGTGTTTCTATGCTATACAGTACACGTCCGCGATGAATCGTCGTACTACAGATAACTCAGGGGACGAGGACAATCTTGCCCTGAGTATGACGCTGCTCCAGATCACGATACGCCTCTCGTACATTCGTGAGGGGATAGATGTGAGCAATTGGGATTTCCAGTTCTCCTTGATCGATAAGGCGAGCGAGATAAGCTAGCACCTCTGAGTTGGCAGCTTGAGCATTTCCCTCAGACTTGATACCATACTTTTTCACAGCTTCAAAATTGATAATCGTATCGATACGCTCCGCTTTGACGCCTAGCTTGAGGGCAAGTTCGACATAATCAGCACCAAACGTATCAATAAATGCGTCGAGATGATTATCGGAAGCGGCACGAAGACGTTCCTCGACCCCTTCACCGTAGGTAACTGGAATGACATGGTTATTCCGCAACCACTGATGATGAGTTGGACTCGCTAGCCCAATCACCTTTGCACCCACGTTTACCGCCAGTTGCACCACAATGGAGCCGACTCCACCCGCCGCTCCTGAAACTGCAAGCGTGTCTCCTTGTTGCAGTGAAACCGCACGAATTGCGGCATAGGCCGTTGTTCCTGCGACAAACAGCGAGCCAGCAGCTTCCCAGGAGACGTTGCGAGGCTTGTGCGTAAGATCGCTCGCTTCGACCACGACAAACTCTGCATGGCTTGCTCTGTTGTGTGTGAAACCGATCACCTCATCGCCCACCGTATATCCTTGCACTCCCTCACCGATAGCGGCAACAACACCTGCTAGGTCGCTCCCTTGCCCAGAAGGAAATGTGGCAGGCCAAACATCTGCAAACACTCCCTTACGAATAGATGCTTCACCCGGATTGATTCCGGCTGCCTTGACATTAACCAGCACTTGTCCTTGCCCTGGTACAGGTCGCTCGACATCGACGACCTGCAATTCATCAATTTCACCATACTGACTAAATCTGACTGCTTTCGGCATTTTTTTACTCCTTCTTATCGTTGAGTTTTCTCACGAACTTGTCACACTTAAAAATTCCTGATTCCGTTTGTCAAAGTTCTCTATCACTCGTAGCTACTATAACTGAAAAACTTACTTCTTGTAAGAAGGAACCAGAAAGTGATATAGTTACCATATGGAAACCACACAACAACCGCGCCCTAATATTTTCCGTAAGGACTGCCTGTCACGAAGTGTACTGGAGCTAATCGCTGACCAGTGGACACCCTTGATCATCTATGCATTAGAAGATGAGGGAACGATGCGTTTCGGTCAATTGCTCAAGCGGATTGATGGCATCTCGAAAAAAATGCTGACACAGAACTTACGAGCGATGGAACGCAACGGCCTGGTACAGCGCGTCGTCTATCCAGTTGTGCCTCCAGTTGTCGAGTATTCACTCACACACTTGGGGAAGACCCTGATAGAACCTATGGAAGCACTTAGAGGCTGGGCATATGAACATTTGCAGGAAGTCGCGCAAGCTCGTACAACGTATGATGAACGCGCTCATACCCCAATTCAGGAAACAACTATTTCGCTCGTTCAACAGCGATAGACCTGCTAGTGGTGTCCTTTCTCATGAGAAAGGACACCACTAGCAGGTCTATCGCTGCATTCGTCACTTATATATGCGGTGGGTTACGCTAGCGTATGCTCCTGTGAGCCAAGTTGCTCGCGGACGACTTCTTTGATATGAGCGGACGAGATGCCGTGCAGTTCTCGCAGAATAGCAGGTGCGCCATGCTCCACGAACTTATCTGGCAGACCGATGACACGCACATCGACATCGTTGAGGCCGTGTCGCTCCAGCAATTCCAGAACAGCACTGCCAAAACCACCTGCAACGACATGATCTTCAACGGTGACGAGACGCTTCGTTCCCTTTGCAAGGCGCAAAATCATTTCCTCATCGAGTGGTTTGGCCCAGCGTGCATTCACAACGGCAACCTGCATACCCTCTTCTGCAAGTTCCTGGACCGCTGCTTCCGCCTGTGAGACCGTTGAACCATAGGCGAGGATGGCACTTTCGCTACGCTCGGCCTCTTCAAGTGTACGTGGATTGAGTAGTTCCGCTTTGCCAATTTCCAGTTTATGAAGCTCCTTGCTCATTGGAACACCCAGTGCTTTGCCACGTGGATAGCGCAACCCGACGGGGCCATCCATGTAGATAGCGGTATAGAGCATGTGGCGCAGTTCCTCTTCATCCTTTGGAGCCATCAGCTTCATGTTGGGGATGGGACGCAAGAAGGAGATATCGAAAACACCGTGCTGCGTCTGACCATCCTCTCCGACAATACCTGCGCGATCCATTGCAAACACTACATGTAAGTCCTGTACACAGATGTCGTGAAGCACCTGATCAAAGGCACGTTGCATGAACGTCGAATAGATAGCAACTACAGGAGTTAGCCCCTGCGTTGCCAGTCCACCTGCAAAGGTGACAGCGTGTTGCTCGGCGATACCGACATCGAAGTAGCGTTCGGGGAAACGTTGATGCATTTTCTTCATACCAGTTCCCTCAGCCATTGCAGCCGTGATGCCGACGATGCTTGTATCCTTTTCTGCGATATCGACCAGCGTATTCGCAAACACATCTTGATAGGCAGGTGGGTCATTCGGGTTTTTCTTGATTTCGCCCGTTTCGTAGTTGAATGCACCAGGGCCATGCCACTTGGTCGCATCCCCCTCGGCAATGCTCCATCCCTTCCCTTTCTTTGTCAGCACCTGTACCATAACCGGGCCTTCGATCTTTTTCACATTCTCGAAGACATCGATCATCTGCTCCAGATTATGACCATCGAAGGGACCGAAGAACTTCAAGCCCAGTTCCTCAAAAACAGTTCCGCTCTTGCTATGTAGCACAACTTGTTTCATGCCTGTCTCAACACGTCCCGCCGTCTCACGTGCCATACCTCCGACAACGGGCAAACGTTCGAGTGAGCCTTTTGCCATCTCGCGTAAGCGACGATAGCTTGGTGTCGTCTGCATTTGACGCGCTTTATTGAGATAGGTATTGAGCGCACCAACATTATCCGAGATAGACTTATCGTTATCGTTCAACACAATGATGAGATTGCGTTTCATACTGCCAGCATTGTTGATCGCTTCGAGAGCCATACCACCAGTTAAAGCTCCATCACCGATGATTGCGACAACATTAAAATCCTTGCCCTGTAAATCACGTGCGACAGCGATACCGAGGGCAGCAGAGATAGAGGTGCTGGCGTGGCTGGCTCCAAACACATCATATTCACTCTCATCACGGCGCAGATACCCGGAGAGTCCGCCAAATTGTCGCATTGTATGAAAGCGGTCACGTCTGCCAGTCAACAATTTGTGAACATACGCCTGATGACCAATATCCCACACCAGCTGGTCTTCGGGTGTGTTGAAGACGTAATGCAACGCCATCGTGAGTTCTACTGCGCCAAGATTAGGGGCCAGATGTCCACCCTTGACCGACACTTTTTCGATGATCTCGCGTCGAATCTCCTCCGCTAACACCTCCATCTCTGGAACCGTCAGCTTCCGTAGCTGCTCTGGACTATCAATACTATCGAGAATCCTCGTCAAAGTTTCCCTCCAAATTCGTCTCTGGTGTCCCTTCATCTCTCGCCAATACAACAGGAAGCGATAGAAGTGCTTATGGACGCCACGCTATTTCGTTATTTCCTTCTATATGATGATGCATGGCCGCCCTAAAAAGGGTCTATATGTCCCCATGCGTAACATACTTTCCTTGTATTATAGAGGTGTTCGCACAATGTGGCAAACGTCTGCCTTCACACCGCTTCTCATGCGGCATAAGTAGCTTTCCCCCCTCTCTTGACAGCCAGAGTGTTTCTCTCTATCATTACGGACAGCATACAAAATCGGATGTCCTCTCACTCAGAAGGTTGTGTTGCAAAGAATGCTAAAGAGGATATTCTACTATGGGAGAAATTTTTCATGACAAAGAAAGACAACGAGAAAGACTCGGACAGGCCACATTACTATTCACAGTTCTGGCTTGACATCGCCGCAGGGCGCAGAACCATCGGCGGCCCACGCTCGGATGAGGACGAGCCGCTCGATGATATAGCTGAACCTGTTGCTGCGCCACGCAAAGCTGCCCGTAACGGGCAAGAGCATTCTTCTGCATTCGATGGGCTACGAGACTTGCCTGATGATGAGGACGAGGCTCCTATTCCAACGACTCGCGCTCGTGCAACAACCCCTGCACCTGTAGTCACGCAAGAAGATGTTTATGAGCCTGAACTCGAACAGGAGCCAGACGCTGCCGACTTAGCCGCAGAGAACATCGGCGACCTCGACTTGCAAGAAGCCGCCGTCGAAGATGGTGACATACCCGATATGGATCTGGAAGAACCAGTCGCTGACGAGGATGAGGAAGAAGAGTTCTTCGATGATGAGGATGAGGAAGAGGAGGACGATTGGGGTGCAAATCGAGGACGCAAAAAGAGCAAGCCATCGCGCCCAACCAAACCTGCTCCCAAACAACGTCCACGTCGTGATACCCGTCGCGGCGGCTACTAGCATATCCTGATTAACGTAGGGACAGATTCATCACGTCCGTCGTGGCATATTGTCCATTACCACGACGGACGTGATGAATCTGTCCCTACGTCAGTACATCGTTCGTACAATCATTGTGACAGAATAATCACGGATAGATGCCACGGATTTGCGTTGCCTCAGCGACACGTGCGATTGCCAGCATGTTCGCCGCAAGCCGCATATCACAATGGGCTTGATCGGACTTATCCGCAACAGCCGCGAACGCACGGTTCATAATCATTTCCAGCTTCGCGGTAATCTCCTCGACACCCCAGAAGAAGCTTTGCAGGTCTTGTACCCACTCAAAGTAGCTTACTGTGACACCGCCAGCGTTTGCCAGAATATCGGGAATGACGACGCACCCTTTCTTATAAAGAATGTCGTCCGCGTCCGGTGTTGTCGGCCCATTCGCTGCTTCTGCAATGATACGAGCCTGGATACGATCTGCATTCGTTGCCGTGATAACGCCCTCCGTCGCGGCAGGAATCAGGATATCACAGGGCAGTTCCAGCACGTCCTGTACATTCACTGACTGAGCCTGTGGAAAACCCATGACTGTACCGTGTTCCTGTTTATAACGTAGCACAGCCGCCGGGTCTAAACCTGCCTCGTTGTAGATGCCACCATGCGTATCGCTAACTGCAACAATTTTGCATCCTTCATTGCGGAAGAGACGTGCGGCAATCGAACCAGCATTTCCATAGCCCTGTATACTGACTCGCGCTCCCTTCAACGGCATATTCAGACGCTTTGCTGCCTGTCGCGTTACGAACAAGACACCTGTTGCCGTCGCGTCATTGCGCCCTTCGCTACCGCCAACCGAAAGCGGCTTTCCTGTCACCACTGCTGGCACGGAGAAACCCTCGTGCATCGAATAGGTATCCATCATCCAACCCATGACTTGCGAATTGGTGTTGACATCGGGAGCAGGAATATCGCTGTGGGGGCCGATAATGATAGAGATTTCAGTGGTATAGCGGCGCGTCATACGCTCCAGTTCGGCAGGTGTCATACTCTTGGGGTCGCAGATGACGCCGCCTTTCGCACCACCAAAGGGGATACCAACCACCGCGCACTTCCACGTCATCCACATTGCCAGTGCCTTGACTTCATCCAGCGTCACGTCGGGACTATAGCGAATGCCACCCTTTGCAGGGCCACGATTCATGTTGTGCTGGACACGATAGCCTGTAAAGGTCTTGATGCGCCCACTATCCAGACGTACCGGGAAATTGACGGCTAGCTCTCGCTTCGGTTGGCGCAAAATCTCGCGCATATCTTCCGAGAGCTTCAATTTGTCGGCGGCCAACTCGAACTGTTGAACCGCCATCTGATACGGGTTAACTGCGGAATGTACTCTACTCTGTGCCGAGGCATTCACGTCATTGTGCATAGCCTTGACCTGCCTTTCGTAGACGAGACCGTCACCTACGCTGGTGATGTCTCATCCAATTTTTTTCTGAACATTGCCTGTACGATGCCTGCTTTCGCCTGTCCTCGTGTCTGTTTCATGACCTATCAA
>DAIQNC010000098.1:3569-9348 GCA_036788655.1 Ktedonobacteraceae bacterium | reverse complement strand
AGAGGTCAGCGTGAAAATCCATGTTCGTCCATGCGCTCAACTCTTCATACAAAGCGGTTTCCTGTGGCACAGCTCCCAGTATCTGGCGCACCTGGCGTGTGTTGCGTCGCACGTCATAGCCAAGCACACGCACTTCACCACTCGTCGGTACACTTAACCCACTAATCATGTTAATGGTCGTCGTTTTACCTGAACCATTCGGCCCCAACAAACCGAAAATTTCCCCCTGATTCACTGTCAATGACAGGTGATCAACGGCATGAAAATTGCCGAAGTATTTGGATAATTCAACAATCTCTATTGCAGGTACGCTCGTCCGTTCGTCCTGTTGTTCTTTTGTAACAACCTGTAATTGATCTTTACTCATGATACTCCTCGTGCGTAATGAAGCATATTCTCGCAGAAAGAAGTTGTTTGCTTCTATCTGTCTTTCACTACGTTACTTTTATGCCTTTTATCGTGAAGCGATTTCCCTTTTTGAGAAAGGTCATCGTACACAAAATCTTGACGCACAGCATCCATAGGCAAAAGTTTGAAACGGTCTCCTGTACCTGACACCTCATTAGAGAGATTAGCAATGATACGCTGCAACATGTGCAAGAAATGTTGTCGTTCATCTTCTGGAAAATTACACAACATCTCATCATTGAATTTCTGTACTTTCGGATAGAGTGCTTGCGTCATATCATGCCCCTCGTTAGTCAGATAGACCTTTACAACGCGACGATCCTCTTTGCTATGACGACGTTCTACGAATCCTGACAGCTCTAATCGTTTGACGATGCCTGTTACAGTGGGAGCATCGACTCCTCGCTGCTGACTGATAGCTCCAATCGTTTGTCCATCTTCATGAAGGAGCAGAGCTAACACTCCCCATTGCGGCGGTGTCACCGCAGGCTTTTCTTGCTCTTCACAATACCCCTGCATCATCTCTGCGAAGGCGTAGGCGACACAGCGTTGTGCATAGAAGAGCCAGTAACCTATAGTCTCGTTCGCTTGCATATCCTCAGCCATGTTTTTGTTTCCGCCAATTACTTAGTACGCTAATATTTAGCACACTATGTTTATAACAGATGCGAAAGGAACATGTCAAGGGTTATTTACTTTTGAGAAGGTCTCGTTTGGAGCCACTTCCTCTCGACTATCTATTTCTGAAAATCAGTCTTTTTACGGCTATAAGAAATTTACAAATGATGTTCCGATTCGCTGTGACGTTGTGTTGATGGGATCTCTTCGCTTTCATGAGAAGTGCGTGAAAGCTCTTTTTCGCGCAAGCTCTTTGCCCATGCTAACTCCAGCTTCCATTGCTCACTTATATGCTCCATGACATCCAGAATGTCCTGCACCCAATATGGTTCACCGGGAATATTCCATGACGCTGACTCATGTGCAACCTCCTCAGATTCCGCATCAAGATGGTTCAAATGCACCTGACAGTAGTTGATATAGTGATCAATCAGGCGCAACCGATCAGCAACCTTGAGGAAGTTGAGGTACGCTACTTTTTGCGTGAACAGCTTCTGATATTCGCCGGGACTGGATGTCGTATTTGTCATCAATTCACGGAAGCGTTTACGTCCTGCTTCGGTAATTTGATAGCTCCTGTACTGTCTATTGCCCTGTGATTGGTGTAATGCATCGACATAAGGAGCAATCAAGCCTGCCTTTTCAAGACTTGCCAGCAAGGGATATAACCGTCCATTGCTTATTCGCGCATAGGGGCCAATAATATCGTTGATAATCGACGCAATTAGATAGCCGTGAGCGGGGCTACGCATCAATTGCCCTAAAATAATAAGTTCGTACACAATCACCTTTCTCTGAATAAACGTCTCGCTCTCGCACGTCTATATAATCTGTTATATAGACGTGTCACTATGACATATATAATAATAAAACTACATCTGTCAAGGATATCAAGAGGGGAAATGTTATGCTACTTGATACAGAGAAAAGTTACTCACAGTAATTGTTCCACCCGCATCGACCGCAAGCCCTACTGTGCCTACGGAATAAATTCCATTGTTAACACTTCCAATTTTATGTCCATTGGAGTAAAAAGTGAAATTGGCTCCATTGATTACGATATCAAGCGTAATTGAAGCATGAGAATCACCGAGGGAACCACTAGCAATCTCTGTTCGTGCCGATGTCGTGTTGTTATAGACATATGCGCTCCATGTTCCATCAGGATGAACGAGAAATGTGTAAACGCCCTGCTGATTTCCTGGTTGATTGCGGAAGTAGACACCAAAGTCAGCATTTGAAGTTGAAGCTTGCTGTATGGTCACTTCAATGACATAGTTCGATTGAGGAAATTGCCCACTCGGAAGAGATGTAAGAAATGTTCCTACCAGGTCAGGAGCAGCGTTATGCGGATTACTGATTTGCGTTCCTGTTTGTTGACAAAGAACAGCGGGAGCATTGTAATTGACCCATTGTTCGCCCCCATTGTCACAGACATGACCTGTAGCAGAAGCTGCACCAGGACTTGCTGCTGAATACAGTAATGGCCCTTTAGATAAAGAAGTAGTTTGTGTAGTGGGAGTTACCTGTGGAGTGTTCTGTGCAACCGTCGCAGTGGGAGTTATATGAGCCTGACTCGTTGCAGTAGCTGCTGTCGTAGCAATTCCAACGGGTTGTGTCGTCCGTAGCTGAGGAGATGTTCCTACTCCTACATTCCCTTTATTCAGTTGCAGACCAAGCAGTACACCACCGACAATAAGGACAAGAATAAGGAGCAGACCGATAAAAATCAGGAGCGGCTGTTGTCTGTTTGCTCTATTCGTCGCACTATTCGGAATGGTCGTAAATGCAAACGAAGGCGTTATTGGCTGGCTCGCTCCCGCTGTATTCCGAACTGTATTTGCAGACTCATGAGCTGTTGGCAACGCTTCTACATTCTGTCTAATGCTATCTTTTGAAGCAATAAAAGGCACGGGAGTTGCAGGGATTGTCTTTTCGGCAGTTGCAAAACTATCTACTTTCAAAGTCAGGGTCAGTACATGCTGAAGTGATTGTGCCAATGCCCCTGCCGATTGAAAACGATTTTCTGGTGATTTAGCAAGGGCGGTCTGGACTATCGCATCTATTTGAGGTGGTAAGTCTGGACGCAGATTACGTAGTGATGGGGGCGCATCCTGCACATGCATCTTCGCCAGCGTATAGAAGGTATCTCCTTTGAAAGGAACCTGCCCACTAAGCATTTGATACAGAATAATTCCCAGCGCATAGATATCAGCATGGTAATCCACAGTTGCCCCCGTAAACATCTCTGGAGCCATATATTGAGGAGTACCAAGTATAGTATCGGCTCGCGTCAAGGTTTCAGAAGACGTACTTACATTATCTTGCAACATGCGAGCAATGCCAAAGTCAGTCAGTACAAGCCTTCCATCATCAGCAAGCAAAAAATTGGCAGGTTTGAGGTCGCGGTGAATCACATGGTGAGCATGTGCGTAATCAAGGGCTGCTGCGGCTTGAGAAATATAGCGCATGACATCAGTAAGAGAAAGCAAACGTTGCTGACTTAGTATCTGTTGTAAACTTCCACCCGAAAGGTAGGGCATGACAAGATATGGTATACCATCCTGTTCGCCATATTCGTAGATAGGTATAATGTTTACCTGCTGCAATTGGGCTACGATATCTGCCTCACGCCGAAAGCGTGCAAGAAACTCATTGTACTTTTGATTATCTATTAAGTCGGGCAATAATACTTTTACCGCAACGAGACGGCGTGGGCGCGTTTGCTGTGCCACATAGACTGCTCCCATACCACCACGTCCTATAAGCTTTTGTAGTGTACAAGTCCCTAACGTCTTACCAATAAGATTTTCAATCATATGAATCATTATCCCCCACACAAAATATATCTCGGCTTATTCTATCCTCTTAATAGAACGAGTACACGTATATCCTTTATACGGCAGTATAAGTCCTGTCAATATACCAAATATGGACGAATATGGGAATGCTTACGCTTGCATTCCCATCAAATTTCCGCTCTCATATCGCCTCAACCCTATGCGAAACACACTCGTCGCAATCGCAAGAAACAGCAACGTAAATCCTGTCAACGCACCCAACAAAGGCCACGCGAAGTGTGTGAGCAATTGCAACGGGATGAACGAAATGAATCCTGCTGGCAAGAGCGTGAACAGCAGAATACGTACCGCGCCCTGAAAAATGTCCATCGGGTAGGTGCTGAACGAGATGAGCGCACCAAGCATCTGTTGCGTGAAGCCCTCAGTGTTGCCCAGGAAGAAGGCAAGCGAGCCAAGAATGATGGCAAACGCCGTAAAGATGCCGCACACATGCAGTACCAGTAATAAGAATAGGGAAAATTGCAACACACTGGGATGTAGCAATAAAATGAACGCACCCACACCGAAGAGCATGTCACCTAATCCTGTCGGGTCGGTTGCACTGACACAAACGTGCAGCAGGATGTTTCGCGGCATTCCTAAGTAAGCATCAAGGCTCCCGTTCATGATGAGCGTACCAAGTTGACGTGCATTACCGAATATGCCTGCACTCACGCCGAAGCCACATGCCGAAACAGCCCACAGCACAACGATATTGGTCACTTGCCAGCCATGCACAAGCGGATATTGATGAAAGTACGTCCACCAGAAAAACAGCCAGAGACAATCGCTACTAAACATCATCAGCACTTGCACAAAGAAGGCCGAACGATACTCCATTGCTGATTGGAGATTGGCAACGACATATGCTCCGATAAAGCGTAAGGTACTTCCTATACTTCTCATATTGCTACCTTCCATTGACGTTCACGCTCGAATTCGCTACCGATAAATCGGCACACTACGAATTTCATATGTTGCTACCCTCCATTGATGTTCACACGTCTGACCGCGAATTGATACAGGCCAAACATCAATGCACCTCCAACGAGCAGCGTGATTATTTGTTGTATCAGCAATGCCTCGAAGCTATTCAATTGAAAGTGAACCAGTGTACGTGCTGGCCCATATAGGATAGCTGCAAATGGTAGTGCCTGTGCAATGGCTCGTAACGGTTGCGGGAAAATCTCTATAGGAGCCAGCACACCTCCTAATACCAGCGTCAGACGGCTAAAGACGAAGGCAAACGATTGGGTCTCCTCCGTCCAGAAGGCGAGTAGTCCAATGGCAAAGTAGATTACGAAATCTATAGCAAACGCAAAGAGTACCGTTACAGGCCACGCGATGAGACCCATCCATGTTAGGTGCGGTAAGCCGACAACGAGCAGGGCCAGGATGATGCCAACAAGACAGTTCATGACGAAGCGTACCAGACGATCACCGAGGTACTGTGCGAAGTTGTAGAGAATATAGCTACATGGCCGACTCAGCAGGTAAGCAAGTTGACCTGAACGCACCTCCTGGTCAATACGCTTTGTCAGTGCTGGTAAGCTCATCGCTACTGCCTCAGCCGCAATGAGATACCACACCATGTCGCTCACACTGAAACCACCCAATGTGCTTGCCCCACGTATCGAAAAGGTCGTCTTCCACAACTGGCTCAGGATAAAGACAATAGCAACCAGCATCAGGGCGCGAAACACCACCTCCATGATATAGGCAAGATTGCTCGCTATACTAATCTGTAGCACCGCACGATATTTTCTTATCTCTGAGGACAAACGTATTCGCCTTTTTACCTCTACCTTTCTCCCCGTGACTTCAACGATGCTCATATGCTTCATCCTTTTTGGCTATAAGAAATCCGTTTTCTCTGTTTTGCTCCTCATGAGTGTTGAGTTCAAATGCCTCTT
>DAIQNC010000098.1:0-3559 GCA_036788655.1 Ktedonobacteraceae bacterium | reverse complement strand
TCACCCTGTTCATCATGAGCTGTAAGTTCAAATGCCTCTTTCTCGTTATAGATAGCGGTGATAATTTCCTCCATTGGTGGGTCTGTTATCGTCATATCGACGATATGGCTCATCAAGGCTCCGATGATTGGCTCCAGTGAACTACGCGATGTGTCAATTTCTAGCTTGAGACTGTAACCATCGACTTTGAGTATCCGCACACCGTCGCTGTCCTGCAATTCTTCGTGGATCGTACCAACCGATTGCACACTCAGACGCTGCACTCCCGTTTCTACATCGACTTTGACAAAGGTTGTTGCTGGCTCTTTCAAAAGCAAGTCTATCGTTTTGGCTTTGAGATAGTCGCGTTTGAGCCGCTCGACGGGCGCATCAAGGATAATTTCTCCGTGATTGATGACGATGGCACGACGACATACCTGCTCAATGTCCCCGGCATCATGGGACGTGAGAAAGGTTGTGACGCCCTCCTCCCTGTTCAGCACACCGATGAGGTCGCGTATCTTCTGTTTAGCAATGACATCCAGCCCAATTGTCGGCTCGTCGAGGAAGATGATACGTGGCTTATGCAGTAGAGCAGCCGCCAGTTCGCAGCGCATTCGCTCGCCCAGACTCAATTTGCGTGCAGGTGTTCGCATATAATCCGCGATATCGAAGACTTCGACCAGGAAATCGCGTCGCTTATGATATTCCTGCATGTCCAATTCATAGATGTTCGCTAACAGATTGAAG
This sequence comes from Ktedonobacteraceae bacterium, assembly GCA_036788655.1. GTDB lineage: Bacteria > Chloroflexota > Ktedonobacteria > Ktedonobacterales > Ktedonobacteraceae > JBBQVS01. The sequence continues at coordinate 2,830 of DAIQNC010000098.1, read as the reverse complement.
GTATCCTGTGGCGGCAGATGATACCAGAGCTGCGATTTCTGTCCGAAGACGCTTGATATCGAGTAAGCTAGTGCGCGTCTCTGTTGCCACGGAACCATCCCCAGTACCTGCACTGAACCTGATGTTGGATGGAGAATACCCGTCAGCATCTTAATTGTGGTTGACTTCCCTGCACCATTTGGCCCGATGAAGGCCAGCACCTCGCCAGCTTCAAGCGAGAAGCTGATGTGCTTGACTGCTTCACGAGTACGATAGCGAGGGGCGACGAAGGACTGCATACTTGCAGCAAGACCTTCGCCACGTTCGCGTGTCTTGAACGTTTTTGCTAACCCGTCTACCTCAATGATTGCCATAGCTATTCTCCTTGTCTTGCCTCATTTCTTTTTTTGCATATAAAAAAGAGGGGCACAGGTCTGTCGCCTGCGTCCCTCGTATGTCTTCGCGTTCAGTATTGTTCGCTTACTTGCTCAACAACACCGCTCATTCATGAAAAAAGGACAGCGACACCTGCTGGATTCAATAGTAGGCATGTACATATGCATCCAGTAAGGGAGGGTAAGCATAGTTGTAATAAAGTTGGCTTGCTTACTGTCCATGTGAGTCACGTTGTCCTTAATTGAGAAAAGGAAGTAATGATGGTGACATACTTCCTTAAAAACCGTTATTTTAAGTGTACCCGTTATAGTTGCGATTTGTCAAGTTTTTTGAGCATACGAAAAAGAAGGGGTAAAACATATGCGTCTTGCACTTATCTCAGATATTCACTGCAATCTCGTTGCTCTGGACACTGTTCTTGCGAATATTGAGAAACAACACGTCGATCAAATCGTATGTCTTGGAGATGTAGTTGGACTCGGCCCACAACCACGACAGGTGCTTGAACGACTACAAACAATTGCTTGCCCTGTCGTAATGGGCAATAATGATGGTTGGGTATTGCACCCGGTGCTGAAAGAGCCGCCACAGATAGATGCACAGTATTTGCAAGACATGAACGTATGGGGTTCCAATCAACTTACAGATGCAGACAAGATATATATTAAAACATTTCAATCAACTATTATGATGTCACTTGCAGAGAACAAAACACTCCTCGCCTATCACGGCTCACCTCGTTCCTATCATGAAATTCTCGATTCGATGACGCCAGACGAGCAGCTCAGGGAAGCATTTGAGGGATTTCATGCCGACATCATGGCTGGCGGTCATACACATATGCAGATGTTTCGCCGCTATAAACAGCAGATTGTGCTTAATCCAGGCAGTGTCGGTCTCGCACTTGATCGCGCCTTCCCGACAACCGAGGCTCGAAACGCTCCATGGGCAGAGTATGCCATCGTGGATGCTACAACGAACTCACTCAACGTGGAGTTATATCGCATACCGTTTGACATCTCCGCCTATATCGACGTTACACTAAAGAGCGGAATGCCTCATGCTGAATGGTGGATAGGCGAGTGGAACCGCTCATAATATACGCTACGCCAATGTTTTTTCGTCCTGCGAATGCTCGACATCCTCAATCATCGTCGTAAGCGTACTTAATCGCCGCTCCATCTCCTGCAATTGCTCACGCAGCGCATGTAGCCCTAATGACAACTCGTGGAATTGTCCATTTAGCACATAGGTGTGATGCTCGTCTGTTGACTCAGGTGCGGAAACGGCTTGCGACGTACTCTCTTGAGTAGGCGCAGGAGTCTTCGGCGTCTCTATGTGTGTAGGCGTGGTCGCGGATACGGACTCACTTGCTACCTGTAGCTGTAAACGCGCTCCGCTCCTTATCACGAATACGAGAGCTAGCAAAGCAATGAGAGCGACAAGAAAGCAAGCACCAATAATCAATGTACTCACTATTTGCTCCTTTCTATTTGTAGTGGCACAATGTTTCACGTTGAGTTTCGGCAGATAACGCCTACACGGGCGTGATCAATCACGCCACTACATGTACTAATGCAGATGTATGGTTGTCTCCGCGCTCATTCCAGGCACAATATCCTTTCCAGCGTTACCGTCAAGCGTGATAATGACAGGTATGCGCTGGCTCACCTTTGTGAAGTTGCCGCTCGCGTTATCCTCGGTTGGCAAGAGCGAGAACTGTGAGGCGGCTACCTGTACAATTTGTTGCACGTGGCCTGTAAAGCTTGTGCCGTTATACGCATCAATCGTGATATCGACCTGTTGACCTGTGCTGATATTGTTGAGGGCGTTTTCATCGACGTATGAAGTAATTGTCACCGAGTTAGGATCCGTGACCTGTACGAGGCTCAAACCGGGCGAGACTGACTGTCCCTGTACGCCAGAGGTTTGTATCACAACGCCATTGATTGGGCTGGTCAGGTTGATAGATGCTCCATTCGCACCAGTCGTTGCAGGTGTTACAGAGCCAATCGTCTGACCAGCAGTCACACGATCACCGATTTTGACGCTTAATGTCGTGAGTTCACCAGACGAAGGGGCGGCAATTGACACGATGTTGCCTGTGACCTGAGCATCATCGGTCGTATAGTACATATAGTTGTTGTAAACGTAGTAGCCGACGCCACCAATAATAGCAAGCACGACAAGCATAATAAGTAAGGGAACGAGTATCATACGACGCATAAGAACACTTCCTTTCATGTTGTTTAATTACCCCGAATTTGTTATACGCCCATCATCGCTTCCTGATGTGTAGCCTCTTCTTCCGCACGTACAGGTTCTGTGGATGAGCTTGTCTGTACTTGAGCGGTGCGGTTTCGGCGGACACGTACAAGAGCCGAAGCGATAATTGCGAATAGCGTTACGATTAACGAGATCAGGAAAGCATCCTGAATTGCTAACACATAGCCTT